>JACRDU010000095.1 GCA_016218495.1 Elusimicrobiota bacterium | reverse complement strand
CGCGGGTGGGGTGAACGGGACCGCGGCGAGCGGCGCCGCAGGAGCGACCGGCGCGGCGGGGACGAAGGACGGGACCCAGGGCGGCGACATGGGCGCGGCCAACGACGGCGGCGGCGGGGGCGGCGGCGGCGGTGGGAACACGGCCGGCGGCACCGGCGGCGCCCAGGCCGCGGGCGATACGGGCGGCGGCGGCGGTGCGGGCGGCAACAGCACCGGCACCGTCACCAACGGCAACGGCCGCACGCCCGGCAACTCGGCGGATGCCGCCCTCTGCGCGAACTGCGCCAATGGGGGCAACGGCGCGACGAACAACTTCGGGGCCGCCATCGCGACCGCCGGCGGGGCCGGGATGGTAAAAATATCGTGGTGAGCGGCCTCGGCTGCGACTAGAATCCGTGTGTCGCAGCAGAGGCTTGGGTCGCCCGACGCCGCGAGGCCTGCCAGGGAGCTCGGCGGCGCTGGGGTTGAGCAATCCCGAAACGAGGACTTTGGCATCGAGGGCGGCCTTCGCGCCGCGCGTTTGCGGCGACCGCGCCGATTGCTGCGTCGATGTCGGGCAATGACAACCTGAGGTCACCTGGGCGTTCCCTAAGTGTAGGTGAGAGGCTCGTCCCGACAGCGAGGGAGGAGGATCCGATGGAACCATTTCGGGGCCTCGCGCGTACTAGCTTCTGCGGGCATGCCGTAAGGGAGGGATGGACATGGCCAACTTGAACAAGGTCTCGCTGATCGGGCGCCTGACCCGGGATCCGGAGGTCAAGGCGTTCGGAGACGGCGGGAAGGTCGCCCAGCTGGGCTTCGCCGTCAACAACCGGCGCAAGAACCCGGAGAGCGGGGCTTGGGAGGACGCCCCGGTCTGGCTGGATATGAAGGCGTTCAACCACGAGCGCGGGCGCAAGCTCGCCGACATGGCCGAGCAGCGTCTGCGCAAAGGCCACCAGGTCTATGTCGAGGGGCATCTGGTCTATGAGGAATGGAAGGGGAAGGAGGACGGGCGGAAGCGCTCCAAGCTGGTCGTCGTCGTCGACGAACTGCAGTTCCTCGAACGCCGCCCAGCGGGAACCGCGGCGTCCGCAGGGCCGGGGGATGTGCCTTTTTGAATGGATTTTTTACAGGATTTCCATTGAAAAACAGAGGTTTCCGGTCTATCCTCATGGGGCCTCATGTCCCCCCGCACCCTCACCCTCCTAGGGGCCAATGCCCTGTTCGCGGCCGTGTCCGCGGCCCTGTTCTTCGCCCCCGGCTGGGAGACCGTCCTTTACCCCGCCTACGCCGCGGTCTTCCTGTGGGCGGACCTGCGCAAGGACGAGGAGATGCACATCATCTTCGTCTTCCTCGCCACCGCCGCGGCGTTCCTGCTCATGACGCGGGACTCGGTTTCGGCGGCCAGGGCCGCGCTGGCCATCGAGGCGTTCGGCATCTGGATTCTCTCCTTCGGCATCGGGTTCCATCGCAACAAGCTCAACGAGGGGCGCGCGGCCGCTTTGTCCGAGACGGACAAGCTGGACTCCCAGCTGCGGGACGCGGAGCGGGAGCTCAAGTTCTACAACACCTATGAGTCTTCGGCGGTGACCCAGATCCGCCTCCGGCGCGACCTCACCCAGGCGGCCAAGAGCCTCGGCACCACGCTCGACGCCGAAGAGGTTCAGAGGCGGTTGTTGCGCATCGTCGAAACGCGCTATCAAGGGGCCAAGGTGCAGGTGCTCCCCGGTCAGCCTAAGGACCCCATGGTGGACTGGGCGGTCAAGACCCGGACCCCCGTCCTCGTGCGGGACATGAAGCAGGAGGACCGCTTCGGCGCCCGGCCGCAGACCCTGGAGTTCCGTTCCGCCCTGGTCGTGCCCCTGTCGGTGGCGCAGAAGCCCTACGGATTTCTGCGCCTCGAAGCGGCGCGGCCCGAGGCGTTCAGCAACGACGACCTGAGGACCGTCGACCTCTTCGCCACCCTGGCCTCGATGACCCTGGAGAACATCCGGCTCTATGACGAGGCCCACCAGCTCGCGACCCACGACAGCCTGACCCAGCTCGTCACCCAGCGCACCTTCGTCGGGAAGCTCAAAGACGAGCTCCTGCGGGCGGGGCGCAGCCAGATGCCGACGGGCCTCATCATGGGGGACATCGACCATTTCAAGGTCTACAACGACACCTACGGGCACCAGGCGGGAGACGAGCTGCTCCGGACCGTCTCGCGGCTGCTCTCGGCCCATACCCGCCCGGTCGACGTGGTCGCCCGCTATGGGGGAGAGGAGTTCGCCGTCATCCTGCCCAACACCGTGAGGGACCAGGCGGTGGCGGCGGCGGAACGCATACGCCAGGCTGTGGCCTCCGAGCCCTTCGTGTTCCAGGGCAAGCGCACCCGCGTGACGATGAGCTTCGGAGTGGCCGTCTTCCCGCAGGACGCCGCCACGCAGAACCAGCTGGTGCGGGTGGCCGACGAGCGGCTGTACCGCTCGAAAGAGGTCGGGCGCAACCAGGTGACGGGATGAGCGGAGAGCTCCTCATCAGCCTGCTCTCGCTTTTCCCCGCCGCCGCGCTGTGGCTCTCCTGGCCGCGCCGGACCTGGGCCCCCTGGGCGTGCGGCGGGGGGGCCGCGCTCCTGTGGCTGGGCGGGCTGCCTGTCGTCGCCGCCGAGCTCCGCGCCCCAATGTTCGTCGCGGGAGCGGCCTCCCTGGCGGCCTGCTTCTACGCGGGACGCTTGGTCTCGCGCAACGCGGTCGACTACGCCGGCTGGGAGGGCGGCGTCGCCGCCAGGCGCAAGAAGCGCGACGAGACCACGGCGAACCTGGCCGCGGCCAAGGTGCGCGCCAAGGACGTGGAGACCGAGCAGCGGGAGGTCCTCGCCCTCTACGGGATGGTGAAGGCCATGGCTGAGGCGATGAGCTGGAACGACATCCGCCCGAAGCTCGAGGTCGCCGTCGAGCAATACCTGCGCGTGGAGGAATTCTCGGTCTTCGTCGTCGAGCAGAGGGCCCAGGATTCCCTGAAGCTCCTGGCCAAGCGGCGGCTGCAGGCCTCGCTGGGCGGGTCCTGGGAGACCTTGTCGCGCTGGCTGCAGGAGAACGGGGTGGCCCTGTCCGTCCCCCGGGTCATCGAGAAGCCCGAGAGGGCGGTGGCGATGCCCATTTTCGACGGGGACAAGCTGATGGGCTATTTCTACGCCCGGATCCCTCCGGGGATGGAGGCCGAGGTCCTGCTCGCCAAGACCCAGGGCTTCGTCGACGAGATATCGTTCGCGTTCCGCCGCATCAAGCTCTTCCAGGAAGTCGAGAAGTTCTCGCAAACCGACGGGCTGACGGGCACCTTCCGCCGCGGGGTGCTCGACGAACGGCTGAACGAAGAGGTCCTGCGCGCCCAGACCTTCAAGACCACCTTCTGCCTGATGCTCCTTGACATAGACAAGTTCAAGTCTTTGAATGACACCTACGGCCACCAGTTCGGCGATGAGGTCCTGCGGCGCGTCGGCGAGCTCCTGAGGGGCAGCGTCTATGAGACGGACTTCGTGGCTCGCTACGGGGGGGAGGAGTTCGCTATCCTGCTCCCCCGAGCCGAGCCGGCGGGCGTCCTGCGCAAGGCCGAGGCCGTGCGCAAGACGATCGAGTCGGCCGTGTTCGAACTGGCCATGCAGCGCGTCAAAGTGACGGTTTCCCTCGGAATCGCCCATTTCCCGCGCGACGGGCAGACGGCCGACGCCATCGTCCGCCAGGCCGACCGCGCGCTCTACCACGCAAAAGACTCGGGCCGCAACGTCGTCGTCGATGTGGCCGAGATCAGGAAAACCCAATGACTGAACAGCCGCAGGATATGCCGCCCGAGGACGCCGTCCCGCCGCCGTCGTCCCCTTCCCCCGAGCCGCGCAGGCCTCGGCGCCTGGCGGTCAAGTCCCTCATCGGGCTCTACGCCCTCTCCCTGCTCGCGGCAGGCGTGCTGCTCCTGCGGCCGGCGACGAAGGAAGCCCCCAAGCCCACGTCCATCATGAAGCTCCCGTCCGGGCTCCTCTCCTCCGAGAAGAAGGAGTATGTGGCGGTCGTCGAGATCAACGGGGCGATCTACGACCAGGACGGAGGCGGCGTTTGGGCCAAGGGCGCCTCTTCATGGGGCCGGCGCATCGAGAAGCTCGCCAAGAAGAGCGAGGTCAAGGCCATCGTCCTCTCCATCAACTCCCCCGGGGGGTCCGTGGGTTCCGTCCAGGAGCTCCACGCCCTCCTGATGCGGGTGCGCCAGGAGCAGAAGAAGCCCGTCGTCGCCCAGCTCGGCGACGTGGCGGCCTCCGGGGGCTATTACCTCGCGGCGGCCTGCGACAAGGTGGTGGCGCATCCGGGCACGCTGGTGGGGTCCATCGGGGTCATCTTCAACACGATGAACGTCGAAGGGCTGATGGCCAAGCTGGGCGTGCGCTCCCAGCCCATAAAGTCGGGCAAGATGAAGGACATCGGCTCCATGTCGCGCCCGATGACGGAAGAGGAGCGGGCGCTGCTGCAGGGCCTCATCGACGACGCCTACGGGCAGTTCCTGGGCGCGGTCGCCGAGGGGCGTCATCTCCCGGCGGAGACGGTCCGGCCCCTGGCCGACGGGCGCATCTTCACGGGAGGGCAGGCCCTCAAGGCGGGCCTGGTGGACCAGCTCGGCGATTCTTGGGCGGCGGTCAAGCTGGCCGGCGAGCTCGGAGGCATCACGGGGAAGCCTGAGATACTGCGGGAGTCCGAGACCCTCTCCGGCATCATGGACCTCCTGGATTCGAAGCTGGCCTTCATGGGGGGGCCGGACCTAGGCTTCCTGCGCGAGATGGGGACGTTCTCGACGGGGCTGGAGTACCGATGGCGTCCGTAGGGCTCGATTCCTTCTACGATTTCGTGGAGGACCCCGCCCGTTCGGCGGAGGCGGCGCGCCGCCGTCCCCCCGTCGCCTTGGCCGTCGTCGCCTACGCGGCCGGCGCCGCCGGGCTGTTCGCGGCCCAAGGGCTGGCGGGACGCGGGGCCCTGCTCGGCGTCTCCTGGCCCGCGCTGGCGTTCGCGACGGCATGGAGCCTGGGCGTCGGCGCGCTGTTCTCGGCCGCGGTGCACCTGGCGGCCGAAGCCGCGGGCGGCCGGGCCCCGGCCCTCGCCACGTTCTCGCTGTTCGGCTTCTCCCGCCTGGCCTGGGGGCTGGCCTTGCCGGCGATGCTCATGCTCAAGGCCGTGAGGCCCGAGGCCTCCTGGGCCTCCAGCCTCGTCTTCGCCGCGGCCGGCTTCTGGGTCTTCGTGCTGGAGGCGCGCTCGGTGCGCCTGCTCTACGGTTTCGGACGGGCGCGCTCGTTCGCCGTCGTGCTGGCCCCCTACGCGGCGGCCGCAGCCACGGCGCTGGTGCTCTTCGCCGCCGCGGTCTGGGGCGCCGTCTACAACCTGATGCGCTTCGCCAACGGATGAAGTCCCTCGTCCCCGACATCTACGAGGGCCTGCCGGTCGTGACCGCCGAACGCATGGCCGCCATCGACCGGGAGGCCATCACGAGCTTCGGCATCCCGGCGGCCGTCCTGATGGAGAACGCGGGACGCGTCGTGGCCGTTGAGAGCGCCGCGCTGCTCGCCTCGTCGGGCGGCGTGCTCGCGGACTCGCTCATCACGGTCTGCTGCGGGCGGGGGAACAACGGCGGCGACGGCCTGGTGGCGGCCCGCTACCTCAAGGAGATGGGGGCCGAGGTCATGGTCTTCCTGGCTCCGCCCAAGCGCGACGGACGCTACTCCCCCGAGGTCCAGCAGAACCTGAGCCGGGCCGTGGCCGCGGGGGTGTCCATCCACCAGGTCTCCGAGGAATTGATCGAGCTCGAGGTCCGCACGCTCTCCTCCGCCCTCCTGGTCGACGCCCTGCTCGGCACGGGGGCCACGGGCAAGCCTGCCGGGCCGGTCCACAGGATGATCCAGTGCATGGTCCGTTCGAAGAAGCCCGTCGTGGCGGTCGACATCCCCTCGGGGCTCCACCCCGACACCGGCCATCATTCCGGCGTCGTCGTGGAAGCCGCGCTGACCTTGGCCCTGGGCCTTCCCAAGAGGGGGCTCCTCGCCGCAGCGGCGCGCCGCTACGTCGGCCGGCTGAAGGTCGTCGACATCGGGTTCCCCAAGGAAGTCCTGCGCGCGTGAGGCGCTTGACCGTCCCCGTTCTCGGCCTGCTCTGCGCCTGCTCCTCGGCGCGGCCCAAGACGGACGCGGCGGCGGACGCACCCGCCGCGCACCGCGGCCTCTATGCCGTCCTCGTCACCCCCCGCGGGAGCGTGGAGGCCCGGCTCTTCGAGGACGACGCCCCGAAGACGGTGGCGGACTTCGCCGCCCGGGCGCGGCGGGGGGATTTCGACGGGACGCCCCTGGCGCGGGCCGTTCCGGGCTTCATCGTCCAGGGCGGGGTCCGTTCGGCCGATGCCGCGTTGGAGCTCGAGGCGTCCGCCGGGCGGGGGTTCCGGAAGGAAGGCCGGCTGGCGGCCCCGTCCCAGCCGGGCGGTTCGGTCCCGGGGCAGTTCTTCTTCACGCTCGCCCCGCTCCCCTGGCTCGATGGCCGCAACGCCGTCTTCGGGGAGGTGACCTCCGGCTTCGAGGTCCTGGCCGCCGCCGCGGCCGGGCCGCGCGCGGAGCTCGACGCCTCCGGCGGGTTCCTCGACCGCCCCCAGGCCCCGCTGATGCTCGACGCCGTCCGCATCGAGGAGCGGCGGTGATCCGCCTCGCGGAAGGCGTCTACCGGCTGGAGTCGGGCGGCTTCGTGAACAGCTACCTCATCGTAGGGGACCGCGACCTGACCTTGGTCGACGCGGGCCCTTCGCGTTCGGTGGGGGCGCTGCTCGAAGAGCTCCAAGACAACGGGTTCTCGCTCAACAACGTGGGGCGGGTCGTCGTGACCCATGCCCACGCCGACCATGCCGGGGGCCTCTCGGGCCTGCTGGACCTGAGGCCCCTCAAGGTCTTCGCCCATCCCGCCGAGATCCCGATCCTCGTCGGACGGGTCCCCGTGCCGTCGTTCAGGGGGCTCTACGGCTTCCTGGCCGAGACGGTGGCCGGGCAGGCGCTCCCTTGGCGGCCCGTCGATTCGGTCCTGCCCACCGAGCCGGGCTCTCCGATGCGCGGGCTGCCCCAGTGGCAGGTCCTGCACACGCCCGGGCACTCGGCGGGCTCGCTCAGCCTCTACGAGCCGGTGCGCCAGATACTGCTCTGCGGGGACCTGATGTCGAACCGGGGCGGGACCCTGCACCGCGTGCACGACGCGCTGAACCAGGACGGCGGGGCGCTGTCGGCGTCGCTGGCGAAGGCCGCGAAGCTGGACGTCGACATCCTGGGCTGCGGGCACGGCCCCGAGCTCAGGGGCGGGGCCTTCCGCCACATCGAGGCGCTGCTGTAACGGTGTCAGACATTCGGAACTTTCGGAAGTTCGATAGCCTGGAACTTCCGAAAGTTCCGAATGTCTGACACCGATTCACCGATTCGTCCGCGCAGGTCGGCGGAGATGGCGGCCAGATGCTCGCGGATGCGCGGGCTGCGCGTCTCGAGCAGGGGCAGCACCTTCCTCCGGACCCAGTTGCGGGTGAAGGCCGTGTCGCGGTTGCTCTCGTCCTCCCGCCAGCGCAGGCCGAAGCCGCGGCAGTAGGCGAGCGCTTCGGCACGCGTGATTCCCAGGAGCGGGCGGACGACCAGGGCCCGGCAGCCCTCGAGGGGGCGTCTGGAAGGGATGCCGAGCAGGCCGTCGGCGCTGGTCCCGCGCAGCAGGTGCAGCAGGAAGGTCTCGCACTGGTCGTCGAGATGGTGCCCCAGCGCGGCCTTTGTGAAGCCGGCGCGCCGGCATAGCCGGGACAGGGCCCGGTAGCGCAGGGCGCGGCCGGCGTCCTCGAGGCTCCGCCTCTCCTTGCTGGCCCGGGCCCGGACGTCGAGCCGTTCGACCAGGCACTCCAGCGACAGGGAGCGGGCGAGGCGCCGAACCGACTCCGCGTCCCCGTCCGCCGCTTCGCGCAGCCCGTGGTGGAAATGGACCAGCGTCAGGCCCCGGATGCGCCCCTTCGACTTCTGCGCGGCCAACCAGTGTGCCAGGCAGACCGAATCGGCCCCGCCGGAGACGGCGGCCAGCACCCTGTCCCCTGGAGACAGCAGGGCCTCGTTCCGGCAGAACGACGCCAGGCGCGACATCGCGGATTTTGCCGTGGGCATCGATGTAATCCTACGAATTCCGGGCCCCATTGACTCAAAAGGAAATGTATTATAATGGCCGGGCTTAGACGGAACCGTTGTCGGAAGAGAGAGCGCCAATGGCCAAAAAGGTTCTGGTCGTAGACGACGAACCCGAGATGCTGAACCTGATGAGGTTCACGCTCGAACAGGGCAGGTTCGAGGTGGTCACCTGCGATTCCGGCAGGCATGCCTGGAACGCCATCATCGACAACAAGCCGGACCTCATCCTGCTCGACGTCATGCTCCCCGGCATCGACGGCTATTCGCTCCAGATCAAGATATCGCAGGACGAGGCGACCAAGTCCATCCCGATCATCATCATGACGGCGCTCGAGCCCTCGCGGACCCTCTTCAAGAAGTTCGAGCAGGTGAAGGGCTTCATGACCAAGCCCTTCAAGACGGACGATCTCCTGAACAAGGTCGAGGAGATCATCGGCAAGGCCGGCTAGGCGATGTCGGACGACAAGTTCGACGCTATCGTCGTCGGGGCCGGACCGGCCGGCACCACGGCGGCCCTGACGATGGCGCGGGCGGGGCTCAGCGTGGTCTTGCTCGAGCGCGGGGAATACGCCGGAGCCAAGAACGTCCAGGGCGCCGTGCTGTATTCGAAGATGCTCCACGACGTCGTCCCGGAGTTCTGGAAGGACGCCGACTCCCCCGTCGAGCGCCCCATCGTCGAGCAGCGCACCTGCATCACCACCGGAGACTCCTCGGTCAGCGTGGCCTACCGGTCCCAGAAGTTCCTCGAGGGCGTCCCCAACTGCTACACCATCATCCGCGTGCGTTTCGACCAGTGGTACGCCAAGAAGGCCGAGGAGGCGGGCGTCAACGTCCTGTGCGGCGTCAAGGTGGACGACGTCGTGCGCAAGGACGGGAAGGTCTGCGGCGTGAAGACCTCCGACGGCGACGAGCTGCTCGCCGACGTCGTCATCGCCGCCGACGGGGTCAATTCCATCCTCGCCCAGAAGGCGGGCCTGCGCGCCGAGCTGAAGCCCTCCGAGGTCGCGCTGGGGGCCAAGGAGGTCCTCGCCCTCCCCTCCGAGAAGATCGAGGACCGCTTCGCGCTGGGCAAGGGCGAAGGCGCCACCATCGAGTTCTTCGGGTCGCTGTCTTTAGGGATGCTGGGCTACGCCTTCCTCTACACCAACAAGGACTCCCTGGCGCTGGGCGTGGGGGCCAAGCTCGGCCACTACATGAAGAAGGGCATACGCCCCTCCGAGCACCTCGAGATCGTCAAGAAGCATCCCGTCATCGCGAAGCTCATCGAGGGATCGACGACCCTCGAGTATTCGGCCCACCTCATCCCGGAGGGGGGCTTCCACTCGATGCCGCCCCTGGCGCGGGACGGCTTCCTGGTCTGCGGCGACGCCGCGCAGATGATCAACCCCGCCTTCCGCGAGGGCTCCAACCTCGCCATGACCTCGGGCATGCTGGCCGGGCAGGCCGTGGCCGAGGCCAAGCAGAAGGGCGACTTCTCCGAGGCGTCCTTGTCCGTCTATGTCGACAAGCTCAAGGCCTCCTACATCTGGCCGGACCTCGAGGAGACCGCCGACATCGAGACGCACATCGAGTCCTGCGAGGGGTTCCTCGACTTCTATCCGAAGCTGGCCTGCGAGCTCGCCCACCTGCGCTTCAGCGCCGACGGGCGTCCGAAGAAGGAGCACTACTCCAAGGCCCTGGGTCTGGTCCGCGAGCGCGGCCTCTTCCGCATGGCCCGGGAGCTCTTCCCGCTCAGGAAGGTGGCGGTATGAGCACGGGACCGGTGAAGGAGACCGTCGAGGCCAAGCTGGGCCTGCTCGATTGGAAGAAGCACGGCGAGACGCACATCTCGCTCAAGGACTCGTCGGCCTCCGCTCCGTGCGCGACGACCTGCCCCGACAAGCCCTGCGTCACCGTCTGCCCCGCCAAGGTCTACGAGTGGGAAGAGGCGCACAAGAAGGTCCTCGTCGCTTACGAGAACTGCATCGAATGCGGCGCCTGCCGGATGCTCTGCCCGTTCGACAACATCATCTGCGACTGGCCGATCGGCGGCCACGGCGTAAAGTACAAGTACGGCTGAGGTGTCCGCCGCCGTCCCCTCGATAGAGCTCAAGGGAGTGCGCAAGCGCTTCGGGTCGGCCGTCGCCGTCGACGGCGTCGACCTGACCATCGGCGACGGCGAGTTCTTCGCCCTGCTGGGCCCCTCGGGCTGCGGCAAGACCACCCTGCTGCGCATGATCGCCGGCTTCGAGTTCCCGGATTCCGGCCGGGTCCTGGTCGAGGGCAAGGACGTGGCCCGCGTGCCGCCCAACGAACGCCCCGTCAACATGGTCTTCCAGCATTACGCGCTGTTCCCGCACATGACGGTGGCCGACAACGTGGCCTTCGGCCTGCGCATGAAGCGCCTTCCTCAAGACGAGGTCGTGGACCGGGCGGCCGAGGGCCTCAGGACCGTGCGGCTCGAATCCCTCGGGGGACGCTATCCCCACCAGCTCTCGGGCGGCCAGCAGCAGCGCGTCGCCCTGGCGCGCGCGCTGGTCAACCGTCCCGAGGTCCTCCTCCTCGACGAGCCTCTGGCGGCCC
Source organism: Elusimicrobiota bacterium (assembly GCA_016218495.1). Lineage (GTDB taxonomy): Bacteria > Elusimicrobiota > Elusimicrobia > UBA1565 > UBA1565 > SCTT01. Next base: position 39,394 of record JACRDU010000095.1, on the reverse strand, counting down.
TCGACGAGAGGCTGCGCCAGGACATGCGCGTCGAGCTCAAGGCCCTGCAGGCCAAGGTCGGCATCAGCTTCGTCTTCGTCACCCACGACCAGGAGGAGGCCCTCGCCCTGGCCGACCGCATCGCGGTGATGCGCGCCGGCCGCATCGAGCAGGTCGGCACGCCCCAAGAGGTCTATGAGGCCCCGGCCACGCGCTTCGTCGCTGATTTCGTCGGCGTGTCGAACCTCCTGCCGGGGGCGGTCGTCGAGGTGGAACCCCTCTTGATGGAGGCGGAGGGAGGCACCCGGCGGGCGCTGCTCGAGGTCGGCGGCCTGGGCCGCGTGTCGGCGTTCCTAATGAACGGGGCCAGGGCCGGGGATTCCGTCACGCTGTGCCTGCGGCCCGAGCGCATCCACCTCGCCTCCGACGGGTCCGAGGCGGAGCTGGAGAACCGGGTCCCCGGGATAGTCCAGAGCACGGTCTTCCTGGGCGGCGAGGTGCGCTACCGGGTCATGACGGCCTCCGGGAGGGAGCTGGACGCCCATGAGATCAGCTCCCCGCTCAGGCCGGTGCGCAGGCCGGGCGAGCGGGTCCTCGTCCAATGGCGCGCCGAAGACGCCAGGCCGGTCCGGGAGTGAGCCGCCCCGCGCGCCTCGATTGGCCGGCGCTGGGCTGGCAGGCCGTCTTCCTGGGGGTCCCGCTCGCCCTCATCGCCGCGGTGAGCGTGGCCTCGCGCGGGCCCTACGGGACCCTGGAGTGGGGGCTGGGCCTGGATGCCTATCGGCGCCTCTTAGATCCGCTCTACTGCTCCGTCTTCGCGCGCTCCCTGGCCCTCGCCGGCCTCAATACCATCCTGTGCGCCGTGCTCGCCTATCCGATCGCCTATTGGATCGCGCGGGCGCCGCGCAAGAAGCAGGGCCTGCTCGTCCTGCTCGTTCTCATCCCGTTCTGGACCAACGTCCTGGTCCGCCTCTACGCGTGGATGTTCATCCTCGGCCGCGCGGGTCCTCTGAACGCCATGCTGCAGGCCGCCGGGCTCGCGCAGGAGCCCGTCGAAGTCCTCTTCACCCCGGGGGCCGTGGTCCTGGGCCTCGTCTACGAGCACCTCCCGTTCATGATCCTGCCGCTCTACGCCACCCTCGAGAAGATCGACTGGGCCTTGGTCGATGCGGCGCGCGACCTCTACGCCACCCCGGCCCAGGCCTTCTGGCGCGTCACCCTGCCGCTCTCCCGCCCCGGGCTGGCGGCCGGCTCCATCTTGGTCTTCGTCTGGACATTGGGGGACTTCGTCACCCCGGACATCCTGGGCGGGTCGAAGATCGTCATGGCCGGGAACCTCATCCACCAGCAATACCTCGTGCTGCGGGACTGGCCCTTCGGCTCCGCCCTCTCCTTCGGCCTGATGGCCGTCGTGGGGGCCGGGCTGGCGCTGGCACGGCGTGCCGAGGCGGTCCGGTGAGGCGGATTTCGCTCCTGGCGGCGGCGGGCTGGACGACGCTGGCCTTCCTCTATCTCCCCATCCTGGTCCTGGTCGTCTTCTCGTTCAATTCCTCGAAGTACGGGGCGAGTTGGGGGGGCTTCACCTGGGACTGGTACGCGAAGCTCTTCTCCGACCACAAGATCCTGTCCTCGACCTGGAACTCGCTGGTCGTCGCCGCGCTCTCGGCGGCGCTCTCCACGGCGATGGGGACCTTCGCCGCCGTGGCGCGCGGACGGCAGCCGACGGCGGCGGAGCGCGCGAAGGAAGCGTTCTTCTACATCCCGCTCATCATCCCCGAGCTCATGCTCGCCGTAGGCTTCCTGCTCTTCTTCGGGACGCTCAAGGTCGACTTGGGGCTGTGGGCGTTGGTCATAGCCCATACGACGCTCAACCTGCCCATCGTCTGGCTCATCGTCAAGGCGCGCCTGGAGAAGCTCGACCCCAGGCTCGAGGACGCGGCGGTGGACCTGGGGGCGACGCGCTGGCAGGCGCTGCTCAGGATAACCCTGCCGCTGCTCGCGCCGGCCGTCGCCGCCGGGGGCCTGATGGCGTTCATCATCTCCGTCGACTGCTTCCTGATAAGCTTCTTCGTGGCCGGGCCGAGCACGACCACCCTGCCCATCCAGATCTATTCGATGCTCAAGTACGCCATAAGCCCGGAGGTCAACGCGCTCTCGACGCTGCTGTTCCTGGCGTCGCTGGCGGCGGTCGTGGCGGCCTGGCTGCTGCAGGGAGGAGAGGATGCTGCGATCCATTAGGCGGGCCGCCGTGCTGGCGTTGGCGCTCTTGGGCGGCTGCGGGAAGCCGGCCGGCCGGACGGTCCACTTCTACTCCTGGGACTCCTACGACGACCCGGCCGTCTTCGCGGAGTTCGAGAAGCTCACCGGCATCAAGGTGGTGACGGACTTCTTCGCCTCCAACGAGGAACTGCTGGCCAAGCTGATGGCCGGGCAGGGGGGCTACGACGTCATCGTCCCCTCCGACTACATGGTCGAGATCATGGCCCGCCAGGGGCTGCTCGCCGAGATCCCGAAGTCCGCCGTGCCCAACGCCGGGCAGATCGACCCGCGCTTCCTCGACCTCCCCTTCGACAAGGGCAACCGCTTCAGCATGCCGTACATGTGGGGGATGACCGGCATCGCCTACGACTCCGATGTCGTGAAGCCCGCCCCGGATTCCTGGGCCGCCCTCTGGGACCCGCGCTGGAAGGGCCGCATCGCCATGCTCAACGACCAGCGCGAGGTCTTCGCCATGGCCCTGCAGTCCCTGGGCCTTCCGGCGAACTCCAAGGACCCCAAGCACTTGGCCGCCGCCCAGAAGCGCCTGTCCGAGCAGAGGCCGCTGGTGAAGGCCTACCAGAGCGAGAACCAGAAAGGGCTGCTCATCGCCGGAGAAGTCGTCGTGGCGCAGGCCTGGTCGAGCGACCTCAACCTGGCCGCGGCGGAAAAGCCCTCTCTGCGCTTCGTCCTGCCCAAGGAGGGGGGCTTTATCTGGATGGACAACCTGTGCGTCCCAAAGAAAGCGGCCGACCCCGAGGCGGCGAAGGCGCTGATCGACTTCCTGCTCTCCCCCGAGGTGGCCACCAAGCTGCATGCCAAGCTCCGCGGCGGCAGCCCTATCAAGGACGCCGCCAAGCGCCTGCCCGAGGAGCTGCGCGGGAACCCGACCATCGTCCCGGACGCGGCGATGATGAAGCGCGCCGTCTGGCTCGAGGACCTCGGCGAGGCCGCCGCGCTCTACGACCGGCTCTGGACCGAGCTCAAGGCGGGCTAGTCCGCGGCGGGCAGCGCCAGGCGCCGGCTCTTGACGTCGGGCTGCCAGAGGGCGCCGTGGGCCGCGGGGAAGCGCAGGCTCTTGAGCAGTTCGGAGAACCCGGCGCGCCTGGCCTTGAACTCGGCCTTCGCCGCGCGAAAGGAGATCAGGTAGATGCCTTCGGGGTCGGGCACCAGCAAGGTCTCGCTGTAGAGCACCTCCTCCTTCGTGCCGAGCAGCTTCCCCTTGTATCGGTGCGTGGTCCAGCGCCGTCGGATGGCGAAGCGTCCTGAGAGCGTGACGGTCTCGAGGTCCGGCGGGTCCTCCACCGAGCCCTGCGACCTGAGCCGGCGCCGGACCTCGTCGGCCGGGCTCCAGTCCGCGCTCCCCTCCTGATGGAAGGCGACCGTGGCCCCGGCCCGCCCCTCCCCGTCGATGAGAGTCGCCCCTCCGGGAGCTGTGACCGGCGGCTTCCAGCCCCTGGGGAGCTCGAAGTAGAAGCGCTCCGAGAGCACGGCAAAGCGCCCTTCGGGCGTAGGGACGAGGGTCACGGGGATCGGGGCGGGGGGGCCTTGAGGGGGCGGGAGGTCCACCCAGTCCGGCCGCGGCTGGGTCGTGGAGAGCGGGACCGGGCTCAAGGCCGGCGTCGGCGGCGCGGAGGCGGTCGCCGTAGAGTTCTGCACGGCCTCCACGCGCCTATCCAGGCCCGGGAGGATGACGCTGGGCAGCGGAGGCTGCTTCGGAGCGCAGCCCGTGAAGACCAGGGCCGCCCAGAAGAGGGAGGTGCGCCGGGGCATCCCCCGTAGATAGCGTCCTGGCGTTACAATGTCAAGCCGTTTCACTATAATCCACGAGTGAAGCGGCTATCGCTGACCTGGACCATCGCCGCGGCGATGCTCGTCGGCGCGGCCGTCGGCGCGGCCGTGGGACCCGGGGCCGCCCCGCTCGGCATCCTCGGCACCCTGGTCATCCAGCTCATCAAGACGGCGGCGGCCCCGCTGCTTTTCCTGGCCATCGTGCAGGCCATCGTCAAGACCGAGGTGTCGGGCAAGGACGGCGCGCGCATGATGGCCGCGGCGGCCTTCAACGCCTCCGTGGCTCTGGCCATCGGCCTGGCCCTCTCCAACCTCCTGCACCCCGGGACCCATCTCGAGATGGCGGGGCTGACCGCGCCCGGCACCCTGGCCCGCCAGGAGCCCCTGAGCTTCGCGCGCATGAGCGCGAACCTGATCCCCACCAGCATCGTCGAGCCCTTCTTGAGCCAAAACATCCTGGGCGTCGTCATCCTGGCGCTGTTCCTGGGAGCGGGGCTCCGCGCGGCGAACGCCACCGCGCAAGGCGAGGCGGCCCGGGGATTGGCCGTCTTCAACGAGATGCTGGCGGGCTTCCTCACGGCCCTGGAGTTCGTCTTGGGCTGGATCGTCGCGCTCGTCCCGCTGGCGGTCTTCGGCGTAGTGGCTAAGGCCGTGGGCGAATACGGCTTCTCCCCGCTCAAGGGCCTGGCGGCCTACGTCGGCGTCGCCCTGCTCGGCTTCGCCATCCACACCTGCGTCACCTACCAGCTCTGGGTCGGCCTCTTCGCGCGCATCCCCCTGCGGCGCTTCTGGAGCGAGGCCCGCGAGACCCTGGCCTACGCGTTCGGGACGAACTCCAGCCTGGCCACGCTGCCGCTGACGCTGCGGACGCTGGACCGCCTCGGCGTCTCGCGCAAGGCCTCCGCCCTGGGGGCCTGCGTCGGGACGAACCTCAACAACGACGGCATCATCCTCTACGAGGGGATGGCCCTGCTCTTCGTGGCGCAGGCCCACGGCATCCACCTCGACCTCGGCCAGCAGCTGATGGCGGCGGCCTCATGCATGGTGGCCGCCATGGGCATCGCCGGCATCCCGGAGGCTGGCTTCGTCTCGCTTTCCATCGTGCTGGCCACCGTCGGGCTGCCGGTGGAGCTGCTGCCGCTGCTGCTGACGGTGGACTGGCTGGTCGCCCGGGGCCGTTCGGTGATGAACGTGCTCAGCGACATGGTGGTGTCCATCATCATCGACCGCGCCGACAAGGGGGGCGCGGATGCCTGATTCAATCGTCGCGCGCTACGCCCTGTCCTGCCCGGCCGCCGAACTGGCCAAGGCGGCGCGGGCCGTCGCCGTCGAACAGACGGTGGAGGTCCCGGAGTCCCTGATCACCCCCGACATCGAGGCTCGCGTGGTCGCCAAGGTGCTCGATGCCGTGCCGGCCAAGGACGGCGGCCCCCATCAGGTGGCCATCTCCTATGACGCCGCCCTGTCGGGCTGGGAGCTGCCGCGCCTGCTCAACCTCGTCTATGGGAACGTCTCCATCCAGACCGGCATCCGTCTCGTGGGCCTGGAGCTGCCCGCCTCCTTCCTCTCCCGCTTCAAGGGACCCAACTTCGGCGTAGCGGGCCTGCGCCGGAGGCTACGGGTGCCGCGCCGGCCGCTCCTGGCCACGGCGCTCAAGCCCAACGGGGCTTCCACCGAGGAGTTCGAGAGGCTGGCTTCGGACTTCGCCCGGGCGGGCGGCGACCTCCTCAAAGACGACCAGAACCTCTGCGACCAGGGCCTCGCCGGCTTCGCCGAGCGGGTGCGCCGCGTGCAGGCGGCCGTCACCGAGGCCAACGCCAGGACCGGCGGGCATACCCTGTATTGCCCCATCCTCTGCGGCCCGGCCGACGAGCTCGAGGGCCGGGTGGAGGCGGCGCTGGGCGCCGGGGCGGAGGGCATCCTCGTCCCGCCTTTCCTGCTGGGGCTCGACTCGGTGCGCCTGCTGGCCAAGAAGCACCGCATCGTCCTCATGGCCCACCCGTCCTTCACGGGGACCTTCTTCTCCGACCGCACCCACGGCATGACGCCGGGCCTGCTCCTGGGGACTTTGTTCCGCCTGGCCGGCTGCGACGTTTCCATCTTCCCTAACCCGGGGGGCCGCTTCGGCTTCAGCGGGGCCGAGTGCGCCGAGCTCTCGGCGCGCCTGCGCGGCCCCTTGGGGTCCCTGGCCCCGGCCTTCCCGGCGCCCGCCGGCGGCATGACCTTCGCCCGCCTGCCGGATATGGCGCGGGACTACGGCGCGGACTCGGTCTTCCTGGTGGGCGGAGGCCTGCTCGAGCACTCGAAGAGCGTCTATGACGGCACCCGGGCCTTCCTGGATGCGATAGACGAATTGGTATCCTGAGGCATGGACCGTACCATCCGTTCGAGCAAGGCCCCGCCTCCGCCGCCCATCGAAGGGAACCACAGCAAGGTCATCCGCTTCCTGGAGGGCTTCTCATGGAAGGACGTGCCCATCGAGCCCTATAAGCAGGATTCCGAGGGCTACAAGGGCATCGAGCGCCGCGAACTGGCCGGCAAGCGCGGCGAATCGACGAAGTTCCATGTGCGCTATTTCGAAATCCAGCCCGGCGGGCACAGCACGCTGGAGAAGCATCAGCACGAGCATGTGGTCGTCGCGCTGCGCGGCGTCGGCGAGGCCCAGGCGGGCTGCTACATCTGGAAGGTGGGCTTCGGCGACGTGGTCTATGTGTCGCCGTCCGACCCGCACCAGTTCCGCTGCCCGGAAGGCGCCAAGGAGCCCTTCGGCTTCCTCTGCATCGTCAACTCCGAGCGCGACCGCCCCGTGGCCGCCGACGGTCTGGGCGTCTGCCACATCTGCGAATAGCTCAGACCAGCCGGCAGGCCCCGCGCACCCCGCTGGAGTCTCCGTGGCGGGCTTCCAGCAGTTCGGTGGACGGCTGAGCGCAGAACACCCGCCCCTTCCAGAGCCGAGGGATGTTCTTGTAGAGCCGGCCTATGTTCGACATCCCTCCGCCCAGCACGACGGCGTGGGGGTCGAGGATGTTTACGACGGCGGCCAGCCCCCGGGCCAGCCTGTCCTCGTAGCGGACCAGGGACGCCGCGCAGGCCGCCTCGCCCGCCTCGGCCCGGCGGACGATGTCCGGCGGGGACAGGCGCTCTCCCGAGGAGGCCTCGTGGTCCCGCGTCAGCCCAGGGCCCGACAAGAAGGTCTCGATGCACCCTGAGCGGCCGCAGTAGCAGTTAGGCCCGGGCCGCTCGGAGTCCTCGGGCCAGGGCAGGGGGTTGTGGCCCCACTCGCCCTGGATGTTGTTCGGCCCCGAGACGAGCTTCCCGTCGACGACGAGGCCGCCGCCCACCCCGGTGCCCAGGATGACGCCGAACACCACCTGCCGGCCGGCCGCCGCCCCGTCGGCCGCCTCGGAGAGGGCGAAACAGTCCGCGTCGTTGGCCAGCCGCACCGGGCGTGCGAGCAGGGCTTCCAGGTCCTTGTCCAAGGGATGCCCGATGAGGCAGGTGGAGTTGGCGTTATGGATGAGGCCGGTTCGCGGGTCTATGCCGCCCGGGGTGCCCACCCCGACGGCCGGGGCGCGGGCGCCGGCCTCCTGCTCTAGAGCCGAGACCAGGGACTGGACGGCAGAGAGCGTCGCCCGATAGTCGCCGGCCGGGGTCGCCACCCGGCGTCGCGCCAATTCCTGGCCGGCATCGCCCATGGCCAGCCCTTCGATCTTGGTCCCGCCCAGGTCGATCCCGAGGCGCATCAGGCCCTGCGGTCGAGGATGATCTGACCTTCGAAGCGCCCGCCGAGCGCCCGCGCGATGCTCTCGATGATGTCGATGGTCATGTTCTGGGCGCCGGCCTCCATCCGCGAAACGGCGGCCTGGCTGGTGCCGAGCCGTCGCGCTAGTTCGGGTTGGGAGACCCCGGCCTTCTTGCGGGCGTCGTGGATCTGGCGGGCGACGCGGCGCCGCGCGCCGGCCTCCTTGAGGCCTTCCCGGAATCCCGGCGTCTTGAGCTCGCCTGCCAGCCAGGCGCGTACGCGCGAGCCCCTATGTTTGTTCGGGAGTGTGCTCATTAGGACCTCCGCAGTATATATCACATATGATATGTCGTCAAGGGCCCCGGAGCGCCGCAGCCTCCCCATACATGCAAGTACGCGCAGGCGGTAAAAAAGTTCCGCCGTTTCGTCAGAGGGCGGGCTTGAGCAGGCTTGCGACCAGGTCGGCGATGGCGGGGGAGGCGGTGAGGCCGGGGGACTCGATGCCGACGAGGTTGACCCAGCCGGGCAGGCCCCGGGGCGACTCCTCGGCGACGACGAAGTCGCGCCAGGGGTCCTGAGGGCCGGAGAGCTTGGGGCGGATGCCGCTCTGGTCGGGGAGGAGGTCGTCGGCCGTGAGGCCCGGCCAATAGCGCGACACGGACTGGGCGAAGGCGGCGGCCTTGCCGGGGTCTACGGCGTAGTCGAGGGAGTCCATGAAGGCGGTGTCAGGGCCCAGGCGCACGCCGCCTTCCCGGTCCAGGGTCATGTGGGTCCCCAGGCCGTGCTTGACCGGCATCGGGTAGACCAGATGGGGCAGGGCTGGGCTGCGCTTCATCCGGAAATAGTCCCCTTTGCACCAGTGCAGGCGATAGCCGGCGGCGTCGATGTCCAAACCCGGCAGGGCCGCCACCTTGTCGGCGTGGAGCCCCGCCGAATTGACCACCCAGCGCGCGGCCACCTTCTCCCCGGTGGATAAGGTCAGCAGCCAGGTGCCGTTCGCCCGTTCGGCCGCCTTAAGGTCCGTCCCGAAGAGAAAGAGCGCCCCGGCGTCTTCGGCCTTCAGTTTGAAGTGGAGCATGAGCTCTTCGGAATCGATGATGCCCGTCTCGGGGCTCCAGAGGGCGGCCTCGGCTTTCAAGCCGGGCGCGCGCCGCATGGCCTCGGCGCCATCAAGGAGGGTCAGGCCCTCGGCCCCGGCGTCGGTCGCTTTGGCCGCCATGGCCGACAGCCCGGCGGCCTCGGCGGCGTCGACGGCGACGACGAGCTTGCCGGTCTTCTTGATGAAGAAGGCGCCGCCCTCGCCCATGCGGTAGAGGGCGCGGCGGCCCTCGTGGCAGAGCCGGCTCTTGAGCGAGCCCTTGGGGTAATAGAGCCCGGCGTGCACGACCTCGGAGTTGCGGCTCGAGGTCTCGACGCCGTGGCGCGGGTGGCGTTCGAGGACGACGACGGAGCGCTCGGGGGAGGCCAGTCGTGCCGCGGTTGCCAGCCCCACCACGCCGGCGCCGACGATGACGCCGTCGACGGATTCCATCAGAACGAGTAGTTGATGTCCATGAACACGTTCGGCCCCTCGCGCCCCACCCCCACGTCGATGGACCCCACCACCTGCGGCCGCGCGATGGCGCGCACGGCGGCCCCGACCACCGGGCGCGCGTAGCGCGCGGTGACGTGGTGCGGCGAGTTGGCCACGGCGCCCACGCCCATGAAGGGGGCCAGCTCGAACTCGGTCGTCACTCCGGCCAGGGGGATCTTGTAGAGGGTGATGCGTTCCTCCACGGTAGCGGTCATGAGGGCATGGTCGATGTAGCGCCCGTCGCCGTAGGCGCGGTGGGTGTACTTGCCGCCCATCGACGGCTTCAGGTAGAACGGCACGTCGCCGACCATGTGCTGGAAGAGGAAGTGCCCCGCCGTGACGAAGCGGTCGGCGGGGTCGCGCTTGTAGAACTTGCGCAGGTCCAGCTCGTAGCGCTGGAAGGCGAATTCCGAGCCCCAGGCCTGCTGCGAGTTCTCGACCAGGATCTTGCCATAGGAGCCCTGGGTCGTCGTCACCACGCTGTCGCGCGTGTCGTAGTCGACGAAGAGCTGGAACTCCCCGTCCTGATGCCAGTGCGAGCCCGCCGCCGCGGGGAAGCTCTGCCGGAGGTCGGGGAGGGAGTCCACCGGGCCCGGGGCGATGCGTTCGCCCGCCAGGCGGTGGCCGAAGTTGAACTTGAAGCCCGAGTCCTTGAAGATGGGCAGGCCCACGCGCCAGCTGTAGTTCATGGTCTTGCGCGAGAAGTTGGACTCCGCCGTCCGCGCAGAGTCCGGCCCCAGGCCGAAGAAGCGGCCCGATCCGTCCACGTTGTAGTGGACCTCGCCGTGGACGGCCGCGCCCTTGCCGAGGAAGTCCAGGTCCTCCATCTCGCCGAGGATTTCCCTGTCCTCGACCATCGAATAGGACGCCCGGAACTCATAGGCGGCTTTATCGGACGGATAGCGGTAATAGCGGTAGGTCGGCGTGACCTTGAAGATGTTGTTGTAGGTCAGGGAGGGGGCGTGGATGGCGCTGATGCGGTCGCTGCCGGCCTCGTTCATCACCCAGATGGGCATGACGCCGTAGGTGACGCCGCGGTTGGGGTCCGTGTCGACGACCGGCAGGCGCACGAACATACCATGCTTGAATTCGGCCATCATCAGGCGGATGGGCCAGGGCTGGGACTCCGAAGGCCGCTCCAGCTCCGCCGGCATCGTCTTGGGCGTGCTGACGTCGGTGTCCGACTGGATGATCTGGCTGCGTGCGGGCACGGCCAGCAGGAGGAGCGCCAGCACGACAGAGTCTCTCATTGGCGAGAGTCTATCAAACCGAGGCTCCAGCGGGCCTGCTCGGAGAGGACCGGGTCGGGGTGGGCGGCGAAGCGTTCCAGCGCCGCGCGGTGGCGCGGGTCCCGGGAGTTGCCCATGGCCAGGAGGGCGTTGCGCGTCACGGCCTGCCAGCCGGTGCGCTGGAGCGGGGTCCCCTTGAAGCGCTCGGCGAACCGCTCGGGCGTCAGGGCCGCCAGCTCGCCCAGGTCCAGGGAGGGGGGCAGGTCCGGCTCGAAGACCCGGCTTCGGACCGAGAATTTGTTCCAGGGGCAGACGTCCTGGCAGGCGTCGCAGCCGAAGAGCCAGTCGCCGTGGCCTCTCCGGAAGGGCTCCGGGACGGGCGCCCCGCGCAGCTCGACCGTGAAGTAGGCCACGCAGCGCGAGGCGTCGAGGACCCGGGGCGCCGGGAAGGCGTCGGTGGGACAGGCGTCGAGGCAGCGCCGGCAGGTCCCGCAGTGCTCCGGGACGGGTTCATCGAAGGCCAGCTCGGCGTCCACGGCCATCCCGGCGATGAGGAAGAACGAGCCGATGTCCCGGGAGAGGAGCATGGCGTTCTTCCCCACCCAGCCCACCCCCGCATAGCGGGCGTAGCGCCTTTCCAGCACCGGGCTGGTGTCCACGAAGACCTTCCCCTTCGCGCCGGGGACCGCTTCCTTATAAAAGGCCAGCAGGGCCTTGAGGCGCTTTTTTAGCTCGTCGTGATAGTCGGGGGGGAGGGCGTAGCGGGCCAGGCGGCCCCGGGACGGGTCGGGGGGCGGGGGAGGCGTGCCGTCGTGGTAGCTGAAGGCGCAGACCACGACGGAGCGCGCCGCGGGGAACCAGCGCGAGATGAAGGGCCGGTCCTCCGGGGCGCGCGCCATGTAGCCCATCTCCCCATGCATCCCCTTCTCCACCCAGGTCTTATAGGCGGCGGGGCCGGGGTCCGGCCCCGGGAGGACGGCAGGGGCGAAGCCTACGGCGTCGGCCCCAAGCCGAAGGGCCTCCTGGCGGAGGCCCTTCGTCAGCGCGGAACGCTCGGGGCTCAGAGGGCGGGCACCGTGCGCAGGATCTTGAAGGTCTTCATTCCGGCGGGCAGGTCGACCCTGACCTCTTCTCCCACCTTGTGCCCGAGCAGGCCCTGGGCCAGCGGCGCATGGACCGAGATGCGTCCGGTCGACGGGTCCGATTCGGCCGGGCCGACCAGGGTCCACTCGTATTCCTCGCGGGAGTCCTTCTCCTCGAGGGTGACCTTGACCCCGATCTGGACCTCGTCCTTCTTGACCGCTATGTCGTCGATCATGCGGGCGGTGGTCAGCTGCTCCTCGATCTTGCCGATGCGTCCCATCACCTCGCCGAGGCGTTCCTTGGCGGAATGGTACTCGGCGTTTTCCTTGAGGTCGCCCTTCTGGCGCGCCTCGTCGATCTCTCCGGAAAGGACCTTCTTCTGCTTCTTGAGGTCTTCCAGGTCCTTTTGGAGCTTGTGGTATCCGTTGCGGGTGATGTAGGTCTCGCCCATGCGGCCCCCTCGGCGCCGACGCAGTTTCTCGTCGAGAAACGCGGCAAATAAAGAGACCCCTTTAGGGGGTCGCGGCTATTATAACACGACTTCCCGGAGCGTCAAGACCTAATTGGGCGACCTTCGTCACCAGCCGGGGCGGCGTATGTTTCTAGGCCTTGACGGCGGAGTTCACTTCCCCCAGACCGCCTGGAAGCGCCCGAGGAGGGCCGCGAGCACGGCCTCGAGGGGGAATTCCTTGCCCGAGAGCTCCTTGACCGAAGCGGCGTTGGGCAGGGACTTGGGGACCTTGTTGTTGACGTTTATGCCGACGCCGACGACGACCCAGTCGATGTGCCGCGAATCGCCCGCCGCCTCGATGAGGATGCCGCAGACCTTCTTGTGGGTGCCGTCCTTGGCCCGGGCCAGCACGTCGTTGGGCATCTCGATGCGCGTGGCCAGCCCCGTGGCCTCGGCCACGGTCTCGGCGGCGGCCTGGCCGGCCTGCAGGCTGAAGCGGGCCAGGTGGGTCGGGCGGATGCGAGGGCGCAGGACCAGGGAGACATACAGCCCGCCCGGCCCGGAGGCCCAGCGCCTGTCCATGCGTCCCCGCCCGTGGCTCTGCTTGTCGGCCCAGACCAAAGTCCAGGCCGGGGCGTCCTTGTCCGCCAGCTCGCGGGCCAGGGTCTGGGTCGAGCCGACGACCTTCTTGCGCACCAGGCGCGCGATGCCGGGGGGCAAGGGCGTCTTGGCGGGGGCCATCCTGGCGGGGGTCTTCTTGGTCATGGGGCCTCGAATTTCATCGAAATGTCCAGAGCGGGGGCGGAGTGCGTGAGCTTGCCGACGGAGATGCGGTCGGGGCCCAGGGCGGCAAGGGCGCGCACCGTCTTGAGGTCGACGCCCCCCGACACCTCGAGCTTCACCCGGGGCGCCCGCCTGCGGCAGAGGGCGATGGCCCGGCGCAGGAGGGGCGTTCCCATGTTGTCGAGGAGGAGCAGGTCTGGGTTGAGCGCGAGGGCGGCCTCGAGGCGCCCGAGGCTGTCGGCCTCGACCTGGATGGGGATGCGGGGATGGCTGCGCCGGAAGGCCGCGACCTTGCGCGCCAGCTCGTCGGGCGAGCTGCCGGCCCAGTGGTTGTCCTTGAGCATGACCATGTCGTAGAGGCCCATGCGGTGGTTCTGGGCGCCGCCGCAGCGCACGGCGTACTTCTCCAGGGCGCGCCAGCCGGGGAGGGTCTTTCGCGTGTCGTAGATGCGCGCCTTCGTCCCCTTCACCGCGTCGACGTAGCGCGCCGCCAGGGTGGCCACGCCGGAGAGGTGCTGGAGGAAGTTGAGGAGCGTCCTCTCGGCGCTCAAGAGCTCGCGGGGGCCGCGGAGCCGGGCGATGATCTGGCCGGGCTTCACGCGCGCTCCGTCTTCGGCCAGCCAGCGCGCCTTCGCTCTAGGGCAGGCCTGACGCAGGACCTCGCGTGCCGCGGCGACGCCGCAGAGGACGCCGGGGGCCTTCACCTTGATGTAGGCGCGGAATTCCCGGGAGGGGGACAGGAAGCGGGTGGTCGACAGGTCCCCGGCCCGGCCGAGGTCCTCGGCCAGGGCTTCGCGCACGCGCCGGCGCAACCCTCGCTCAAGCCTCACGGAGCCTCTTGGTCATCTTGCGCACGGCGCGTTTGAGCGACTTCGGGGGCTGTTTCTTGCGCCGCCGCAGGGCCGGCTGGGAGCCGGCCGGCGCGCCCTTGTGGCCCGACATCTCGCGCAGCTCCTGGAGCTGGTCGCGCAGCAGGGCGGCCAGCTCGAAGTCGAGGACATCGGCGGCCTCCTTCATCTGGCGCTCCAAGGCGACGATGAGCCCGGGCAGGCTCTGCGGGGTCAGCGGGCGGGCCTGGGCCGCCGCGCTGACCAGCTTGAGCCCGTCGCGTTTGGCCTGGGACTGGAACTCGTCGAGCTCCTGCACGGCCTTGACCACGGTCTTGGGCGTGATGCCGTTCGCCGCGTTGTAAGCCAGCTGCCTCTCGCGCCGCCGCTCCATCTCGCCCAGGGCGGCCTTCATCGAGTCGGTGACCTTGTCGGCGTAGAGCACGACCAGGCCGCCGACGTTGCGCGCCGCGCGGCCCGAGATCTGGATGAGGGTGCTCTCCGAGCGCAGGAAGCCCTCGTTGGCCGCCTCGAGGATGGCGACCAAGGAGACCTCGGGCAGGTCGAGCCCCTCGCGCAGCAGGTTGATGCCGACCAGGACGTCGAAGCGCCCCTTGCGCAGGTCGTGGAGGATCTCGATGCGCGTCAGCGAGTCGATGTCGGAGTGCAGGTAGCGCACGCGCAGGCCCTTGGCGGTCAGGAAGTCGGTCAGGTCCTCGGCGGTCCGTTTGGTCAGGGTCAGGACCAGGGCGCGTTCGTTGCGGGCCGCGCGCTCCTCTATCCTCCTGATGAGGTCCGGGATCTGACCCGCGGTGGGGAGTATGAGGGTCTCCGGGTCGACCAGCCCGGTGGGCCGGATGACCTGCTCGACGATCTCCCCGCCGGTCTCCTTGAGCTCGAAGGGGCCCGGCGTGGCCGACACATAGACGGCCTGCTTCACGAGGCCGCGGAACTCGTCGAACTTGAGCGGGCGGTTGTCGAGCGCGGAGGGCAGGCGGAAGCCGAAGTCGACCAGGGTCTGCTTGCGCGCCCGGTCGCCCTCGTACATGCCGCGCACCTGGGGCACGGAGACGTGCGACTCGTCGATGAAGACCAGCACGTCGTCAGGGAAATAGTCGAGCAGGCAGTCCGGGCGCGCCCCCGGGGGGCGGCCGGTCAGGTGCCGGGAATAGTTCTCCACCCCGTTGCAGAAGCCCAGCTCCTTGAGCATCTCCATGTCGTAGCGCACGCGCTGCTCGAGGCGTTCGGCCTCCAGGTTCTTGCCCTTGGCGCGCATGGCGGGGAGGCGCTCGTCGAGCTCGGCCTCGATGGTCCCCAGGGCCCTCTCCAGCTCGGGCGGCCGGGTGACGAAGTGCTTGGCCGGGAAGACGGCGGCGCGCTCGAGCGCGGAGAGGATCTCCCCCGAGACCGGGTGGAACTCGGCGATGGAGGCGACGCCGTCGTCGTCGAGGGTCACGCGCAGGGCGTTGTCCTCGTAGGCCGGGAAGACGTCGAGGACGGGGCCCTTCACGCGGAAGCGGCCGGGCGCCAGCTCCAGGTCGTTGCGTTCGTAATGGGAGGCCAGCAGGCGCTCGATGAGCTGCGCGCGGGTGACGGGCTTGCCCGCCTCGAGCACCACGCAGGCCTCCTCGTAGTTGTCCGGGGAGCCGATGTTGTAGATGCAGGAGACGGACGCCACCACGATGACGTCTTTGCGGGAGAGCAAAGAGCAGGTGGCCTTCAGGCGCAGCTTGTCGATGTGCTCGTTGATGGAGGCGTCCTTCTCGATGTAGGTGTCGGTGGAGGGGACGTAGGCCTCGGGCTGGTAGTAGTCGTAGTAGGAGATGAAGTATTCGACGGCATTCCGGGGGAAGAAGGACTTGAACTCGGCGTAGAGCTGGGCGGCCAGGACCTTGTTGGGCGTGAGGACCAGAGCGGGGCGCTGGAGCTCCTGGATGACCGAGGCCACGGTGAAGGTCTTCCCCGAGCCGGTGACGCCGAGCAGGACCTGGCGGGGGCGGCCCTCGCGCAGGTTCCTGGCCAGGGTCGCGATGGCGGCGGGCTGGTCGCCGGCCGGGGTGAAGGGGGACTCCAGGGAGAATCGCGCCACGCGGTATTGTATAAATCCCGGGAGGCGGCGGGCAGGGCGGGGATAGGTCCAAGGGCCTATTTCGTCCTAGGCCCTTACGGCATTCCAAAAAGGGTCCCCCGGCCCTGTCTTTGCGGGGGCGGCCGGACTACACTGGGGATGAGGACATATGATGTACTTAAGATTCGTGACCTGCCTCACCGTCGGGCTCTTCGGACTGAGCCTGGCGATGATGACCATCTACGACGCGCTCCTGCAGGATTGGGATGTGGTCACCGACATCCGGCGCTGGGCCCAGCATTGGGCCCGCAAGCACCGCACCCGCTACGTCCTCATGAACGATGACAGGATGGCCGCCGCGCGGCTTTCCACCCGCGTGGGCCAGCCCGACCGGACCACCATCTCCTTGCCGTCTCCCCACACCGCCACCGCGCCGGAAGTCCGGCTGCCCCCGCTCCCCGAGCGCGACCTCGCCTCCGTCTGAAGTCCCGCCTATAGGCCCTAGGGCCCATATTCCCGTAGGCCCACGAGTCGTCTTCCTTGACCCCGTCGGCCCTGACCCCCGCGGCGCCTGCCGGCTACCCTTTGGATAGAGGTGGTTGCCATGAACATCATTAAGGAAATCCGGAACGCCTTCCCGACGGCCCGCACCGCTACCCGCCTGGTCTGGCGGCGCAAGCACGGCCGGGGCGCCTGGCTGCAGAAGTCCGAGCGCCCGGTCTGGACCTTGACCCCCGTCGCCGCTCGCTAGAGGTCCTTCCGTGCGCCGAGCCCTCTCCATCATCCTGAGCCTCGCCCTCGTCGGCCTTTCGGCCGGGACGGCGCCCACGCAGGCGTGGGCCCAGTTCCGCGTCGAGGCCGTCTCGGCGCGCCCGGGCATGCCGGGGGGGACCGCCGCGGCCGGGGTGGCCGTCCAGGGACCGCGGTCCCTGTCGGGGGCCGTCGTGGCTCCGGTCTCCTTGAGCGCTTCTTTGCCCCTTTCTCCGGTCCCCGGCGCCGTCCCGGTTCGCCCTGCCGCAGCCTCCGCCGCCGCGCTCCCCGCGGCTCCCTCTCCCGCTTCGGCTTCCGCCGCCGCCTTGCCCACCCGGGCCCAAGCCGCCGCTAAAGCACCTGTCGCTCACGCCGCCCCGGCCCCCGCCGCGCGAGCTCCGGCCGGCTTCGAGCGCCTCCGGGAGGCCTTCCCGGGCAAGGCCTCCACGGACCGGCGCCCCGGCGCGCCGACCCGAGCGCCGCCCGCGTCCCTCGAGTCCCAGGCCGCCGGCTCCCGGAAGCTCTTCGACGGCTCCGCCATGCGCCCCGAGGGCTCGGCCGCGCCCGTCTCCGCGGCCTTGCGCGGCCCGCGCCGCTCCGGCCTCAACGCCGTGTCCGAGGAGGACGCCCAGGTCCAGGCCGAGGGCGCCCCCGCCGCCCCCGCCCCGCTCCTCGAAGGCCGCCTCGACCCCGGCTCCTTCAAGCTGCCGACGGCGCTCAAGCTTACGCGCGCGGCGGCTCTGACGGCGCATTACGCGCTCCTGGCCGCCGTCCCCGTGCTGCTGGCCGTGGGCTTCGGCCTGGTCCCGGCGGCGCTGGGCGCCGCGGCGACCATGGTGCGCATCGCGGTGCAGAAGGCCAGGGCTCCGGCGAACGGGTCTGTCTCCCTGAGCGAGGCCGGCCTGCGCGAGACGCGCGAGCAATTGCTGCGCATGCGCCGGGGCGAGCCCCTCAGCGCGGCCGAGCGCGCCGACCTCGACGAGCGCGCGGCCCCCTTCGAGCAGCTGCTGTCCTGGGGCGAGGCGACGGTGGAGTACTTGACCGGGCGCGCCGGGCTCGATCCCCAGCGCGCGCCGCGGGTCTGGCTCGACGAGTCCAGCCGGGACCTGCATTGGGCCGCCAGCGTGGGGGGCCGCCTCGACAAGTCCGGCGCCATCTACCTGGGCGTGGGGTTCGTCCTGCGCCCCCTGGAGCGGGCGGTGGGCGTGCTCGCCCACGAGATGGGACACCTCTTCTTCGGCGACGCGGGCTGGCTGCGCGAGCGCCTGCGCATGCGCGGCGGCTGGGACGGGGGCTTCCGGACCGGCCTGCAGGACGCCGGCACCGCCGCCGCCGGCTCCGTCCTCGCCTACGCCGTCCTGCACGCGGCCCTCTTCGCCGCCGACCCGACCCTGCTTTTGACCGGGCTGGCCTGGGCGGCCGGCGCCGTCTTGAGCGCCGCCGCCGCCTTGCTCGCCGGCCTGGCCGCCACCCGGCAGGAGGAGCTGCGCGCCGATTGGTTCTCCGCCTGGCTCTCCGACCCCTCCTGGCTGGCGGCCTATCTCAGAGACGAGGCCGGCGGCGGCCGGGCCCCGCGGCCGATGTCCGAGCGCCTGACCAGCCACCTCCTCTCCACCCATCCGGCCTGGGAGACGCGCGTGGAGAAGCTGGGGTCCTACTCGCCCAAGTCCCAGGCCATCCGCGAGGCCGTCCTGCCCGTCTCGGATTCGGCCTGGGGGCTCTCCGGCGACATCCAGGCCGTGGTGCGCGGAGCCGACGAGAACCTCACCGTCCTGATGGCGCAGCGCGCCGCCGGGGCCTTCGACTTCAGGCTCTATCAGGGGATGGACGGGGCGCTGGTCGTCAGGGCCCATCCGGCGCGGGGCCCCATGCTCGCCGCCGCGCCCGGGCCGGCCTTCGAGTCCCTGCTCGCGTCGGTCCTGGCCGAGCACTATCCGGCGGCGCGCGTCGAGTCGGCGCGCGCCTTCGTGCATCCCGCCTTCGAGACCCTGCGCGGCAGCGCCCTGGGCCGGGAACTGCTGGCCGAGCTGGCGGAGGCTCCCGTCTCCGTGCGCTGGGAGGCCTCTTGGCCCGCCGACGGACCGCGCGCCGCCCTCAACGTGACCGGCGAGGGGGCCGAGGTCGTCCTCAACGCGGCCGTGTTCTGGAAGGCTTCCCCGAAGGCCGTGGCGGCCGCGCTCGCCCACGAGCTCTTCCACTATAAGGTCCTGCGCCGCCTGCGCGCCCTGGGCATCGGCTGGCTGAACCTGGGGGGCCTGGAGTTCGAGCGCCTGGCCCAGGGCGTCGGCGTCCGGGTCTTCCGCGAACTGGGCGGCACGGCGGTGGACGATGTCAACGGCGCCGACGGCAAGGGGGTGTACGGGTCGGGCTTCAAGCGCTGGGCCCGCTCCGAGCACGAGAGCGAGGTCGAGCTCCTCAAGGCGCACGGCTATTCCTCCTTCAAGAGCCTGGCCTCCCTCACGGCCATGGATTCGGCGGCCCTGGCCGCGGAGCTGGGAGGGACGAACACGGCGGAATCCGTCTCGGCTTCGCTCGACGCCGTCTGGGACCTCTACCGCGCCGAGGCGCGCCAGGAACGCCTCTGGGCGGCCTTCCATCCCGCGGCCGTCCTCTCCGCGCGCTTCTCGCGTTGATATAATCCGGCCGTGAAGAAGAACCGCCCGGCGCGCCCCGCCGAGGCCGCCCCCGCGCCCGCCGCGACGCCCCGCTTGGCCTGGGCTCCGGCCGGCGCGGCCGCGGCGGCCATGGTCCTCCTGGGCTGGGGCTTCATCCGCAGCGCCTCCCCGACCTATGACGAGCCGCTCCATCTGGCCAGCGGCTGGTCCTACCTGGCCACCGGCCGCTACCGCCTCAACATCACCGACCATCCTCCGTTGGCGGAGATGTGGGCGGCGGTCCCGCTCATCGCCTTGAGGCCCACCTTGATGACGGGGCATCCGGACTTCCGGGACCTGCGGCGCTATCCGTTCGCCGACCGCTTCCTCTATGAGAACCGGGTGGGCGCGCGCCGCCTGCTCGATTCGGCGCGCGCCTTCAACCTGGCCACGTTGTCGGCCGTCCTGGTCTTGGCCCTGGCCGCCTGGGGGGGGCTGCTCGGGGGGCTCCCAGGCGCCGGCGCCGCGGCCTGGGCGGCGGCGTTCTCCCCCGTCCTGGTGTCGAACGTTGCGCTGGTCACCACCGACGGCCTGAGCGCCGTCCTCTTCTTCGCGGTGTTCTGCCTGCTCGCCGCGCCCCGCCGGTCCGCGGCGGTCTGGGCGGCGGCGGGGGCCTGCGCCGGGCTGGCGCTGGCCTCCAAGTTCAACATGGTGCTGCTGGCCGGCCTGGTGCCCGGCCTGCTGCTGGTCGAGACCGGTCTGGACCGTGCCGGGCCTCCGGGACTGTCCCGCCGGCGCGGGGGCATCGTCTTCGTCCTGGTAGGGCTGTTCGCCCTGGCGGCCTGCTACCGCTTCGGCCAGGCGGGCCTGTGGTGGGACGGCCTGCGCGCCACGCTGTCCAGGCTGGACCAGGGCCGGGCGTCCTATCTGCTCGGCCGGCACAGCATCGAGGGCAGCCTGCTCTACTTCCCCGCCGCGCTCTTCGCCAAGACCCCGCTGGGGCTGCTCGTCCTCTCGGCCTGGGGCGCGGCCGTCCTGGCGCGCCGGCCGGGCACGGCGCGCCTGTGGGCGCTGGCTCCCGCGGCGGCCTACTTCGCCGCGTCCGTGACCGCCAAGGTCCAGATCGGCGTGCGCCACCTCCTCTCGGTCCTGCCGTTCCTGGCGCTGTGGGCGGGCCTCGGGGCCGCCGACCTCTGGCGGCGGGGCCGCGCCGCGCGCGGCTTGCTGGCCGTCCTCGCGCTCTGGACCGCCGTCTCCGTCCTGCGCGTCCAGCCCTACCAGCTGGCGTACTTCAACGAGGCCGCCGGCGGCCCCGCGGGCGGCTGGCGCTGGCTGGCCGACTCCAACCTCGACTGGGGACAGGACCTCCCCGCCCTGGCGCGCGAGCTCGAGGCGCGGGGGAATCCTCCCGTTTACCTGGCCTACTTCGGGGTGGGCGACCCCGGCGCCTACGGCATCCGCTATGCGCAGGTCCTGGCGAACTGGAACGTCCCCCGGGCCGGGGACGCCGTCGACCCCGCCGCCGAATCGGGCCGCGTCCTGTTCGCCGTCTCCGTCACGAACCGGGTCGGGGTCTACCTCGCCGAGCACGGCTTCTTCTCTTGGCTCGAGAGCAGGGTCCCGGCGGCGACCCCGGGGCATTCCATCTTCCTCTATGACCTTACCGCGGACCCTCAAGGGCGGGCCCGCCTGGCCGAGACCTTGGTCCGGGCCGGGCACCCTCAGGCCGCTGGCCTGGGAAAGACCTTGCGGCTACAATAGCCTCCTGTGACCCCGCGCATAGACGAGAGGCTCAAGGTCTGGAGGCGCCAGCGCTTCGCCGCGCTCTGGCTGGAAGGCGGCTCCCGCCTGAGCGTGTGGAGCGGCGGGCTGGTCATGGCTGCCGCCGCCGCCGACCGCGCCTTCGGCCTCCCGCACGGCCTGCGCCTGGCGCTCTTCGCCGCCGGCCTCGCGGCCTTCGCCGCGGCCTGCGCGGCCTGGCTGCTCAAGCCGCTGGGCGCCTGGGACGCGGGGCGCATCCTCGACGCGGCCGCGGCGCGCTGGCCGCAGGGACGGGGGCTGCTTCGCTCGGCCTGGGAGCTGGGCCGCTCCCCGCTGCCTGAGAACACGTCCGCGGCCTTGGCCCGCAGGCACATGGCCGACGCCGAAGCCGCGGCCGGGGGCCTCCCCGACGATGTGCTGTTCCCGGCCCTGGTGCCCGCGCCGCTGCGGCGCCGCCTCGGCGCGGTGGCGTGCTGCTGGGCGGTCGGCGTGCCCCTCATCGGCGGGACCGCCCCGCTGGCCCGGGTCGTCGCCCCGTGGCTGGAGAACCCGCTCGAGCTCGAGCTGGAGGTCGTCCCCGGAGATGCGCGGGTGGCCTGGGGGTCCTCTCCCGAGCTGCGCGTCGGCTGGCGCGCGGGGTTCCCGGCCGCGCCGCTGGCGCTGGAGCTCAGGCCTGAAGCCGGCGCCTGGGCCAGGGCGGTCTGGGACAAAGAAGCCGCGGGACAATGGTCGTGGAGGGCCGAGAGCCTGAACGCGCCGCTGCAATACCGCTTCGTCTCCCGGGACAGGAGCACGCGGGCGTTCCGGCTCGACCCCATCCCGTATCCGCGCTTCGAGAGGCTCTCGGCCAGGGTCCGGCGGCCGGGGGGCGCCGAGGAGGAGGTCTCCCTCGAGGGGGCGTCCGTGCTGGCCGCGCTGCGGGGCAGCTGGGTCGAGGTGCGGGGCGTGCCGGACCGGCCGCTCGACGAGGCGGCGCTGGAGGTCTCGGGCCTGGGCGGCCCCGTGCCGATGAAGCGGGGGCAAGACGGCGTCTGGAGCGCGGGCTTTCCGCTGCGCCAGGACGGCACCCTGCGGGTGCGCGCGTCGGCCGAAGGGGTCGGCGAGCCGGAGCCCCCGGCGTTCCAGCTCAGAGCCCTGGAAGACCGGCCTCCCGAGGTCGTCTTGCTCTCCCCGGCCTTCCCGGTGGAGACGAGCCGGCGCGAGCGCGTCCCGGTCGCCTACGAGGCGCGCGACGACTTCGGCCTGGCGGCCGTCTCTTTGGTCTACAGCGTCGACGCCGGGCCCGAGAGGGTCCAGCCGCTCTCCGGGCTCAAGCCCGGCGCCGCGTCGCACCTGGGCGAGCACGAGTGGGACCTGTCGGCGCTCCCTGACGGGGCCCGCATCGAGTTCCGCCTGCGCGCGGTGGACAACGCCCGGCCGGAACCGCAGACCGCCGTGTCCCAAGCCGGGCTGATCGTCCTGGCCGACTTCGAGGCGCTGCACGCCTCCGTCGAGCGCCGCGGCCTGGCCGCCGAGGCGGCGCTGGGGGTGCTGGCGGAAGAGGAGCGCGCGATGCGCGAGGCGCTCTCCGCGGCGGCCGCCCTGCCCGACGCCGAACGCGCGGCACGCGCCGAGGACCTGGCGCGGCGGGAGAGCGCCCTCTCGCGCGACTGGGCGCAGGCCGTCAGGGGCGTGGAGCAGTTCTCGAAGGCGATGGAGCAGGACCCCTACGCCAACCCCGGCGCGGCCGAGAGCGCCGCGGCGCTGGCCCAGGCCCTCGAGGGCATGCGCCGGGGGGAGCTGGCCGAAGCCCGGAAGGCGCAGAAGGCGGGCGACCTGGCCGCGTCCGAGCGCGGCCATGAGGCGCTGGAGAAGAAGGTGCGCCGGGCCGGCGAGCTGCTGTCCGGCGGCCGCGAGGTCCAGGCCATGCAGGACCTCTGGGGCGAGGCCGAACGCATGGAGCGCTCGGGCCAGGACCTGGCCGGCGCCCTCGAACAGCTCGCGAAGGGAGCGCGTCCCAGCGCCGAGGAGGTCAAGAAGCTCGACGCGGCGCTGGCCGAGCTCCAGAAGCGCATGGACGAGCTGGCCAAGGTGGTCGAGGGCCTGCCCAAGGCCGCGGCCGACTCGCCCGCCGAGCGCCGGCGGAAGGTCTACACCGTCCCATTGGGCGCCGCCCAGGAGACCATGGACGCCCTCTCCGCCGCGATGGCGCGGGGGGACTATGCCGAGGCCGCCCGCCTCGCCCAGGAGCTCTCCCGCCGGCTCGGCGAGGTCAGCCGCGCGGTGTCGAAGGCCGCCCGGGACTTCGCCGAATCGGAGGACCAGTCCCCGGCCAAGCGCCTCTCGGAGCTGGAATCCGCCTGGAAGGAGGCCGCCGCGGCGCAGGAGCGCGCGCTCGAGAGCGTGGCCGCCGTCGAGGAGTCCCGCCTGGCGGCCCGCACGCAGGCGCAGGAACGCCTGCGCGAGCAGCTCATCGCCGAACAGCGCGAGGCGGTGAAGGAAGGCGAGCGCCTGGGGCGCTGGCTGCCGCCGGGGCCGATGCCCGACATGAGGGTCGTGCTCGCCGAGCTGGAAGGCCGGCGCATCCGCGAGGCTCCTGAGCGGCTGGAGCGGGCGGCCTCGCGCCTGGAGGCGCAGGCGAAGGCCCTGACGCCCGAAGGGACCGAGCCGACCGAGGCCGCGCGGGGCCTGTCCGCCCTGGCCGCCAAGGAGCGAGACGTCCTCAGGCGCCTCAAAGAGGCGGACGCCGAGGCTGCGATGACGGAGGAGCAGCTCTCCCAGGCCATGGCGGCGGGCGCGGTGCAGCGCCAGGCCTCGCGCAAGGCCGCCGAGCTCTCGCCGATGGTGGACGGCCTTTCGCGCGACTACGGCCTCGACCTGGGCGAGGCCGAGCAGTCCCTGCGTTCGGCCCGCTCCGAGCAGGCCGGGGCCGAGGAATCCCTCTCGAAGCGGGCCACCGGCGCGGCGCGCGCGGCCCAGGAGCGGGCGCTCGAGCACCTGCGCCGCGGCGCCGAGTCGGCCCAGAAGAGCCGGGAGCGCGCGCAATCCGCGCAGAGCGGGGCGGGCCGCCCCTTCGGCCGGCCCCGCGGCACGGCGCGGCCGATGGGGCGCGGGGGCGAGACCGGCGCCGACAAGAGCTTCGTCCCGCTGCCGGGAGTGGAGGAGTACCAGCCGCCGCGCGTCATCCGCGGCGAGGTGGAGAAGTCCCTGCACGAGAAGCGGCCGCCGGCCTTCGACAAGGCCGTGGACGAATACCTGAGGCGGCTGTCGCAGTGAGAGGGGTATAATCAGCGATGTCCTTCTTGGGTCGGGTCGAAGGGAAGTGCCCCAACGGCTGCGAAGCCTCCGAGGTCGAGGTGTGGAGCTTCGTGCGGGGCGACCGGGACGAGAACCTGAGGCTCAGGCTGCTCGGCGGGGAGCTCAACCTCGTGGTCTGCGACGGCTGCCGGAAGCCTTTCTTCCCGGAGGCTCCCCTGGTCTATGCGGACCCGACGGCCGGGCTGGTCGCCTTCGTCTTCCCCGAGTCCTACGAGGCCGAAGCCCCGAAGTGGCGCAAGAAGATGGCCGACGACTTCGCCGCGATGCGCGGCGCGCTGGGCCCCGACATGCCGCTGGTCGCGGAGCCGGAACTCTTCTTCGGCTACGGCGCCATCGCGGCCGCGCTGCAGGCCGACGACGACCGCGAGGACGAGGAGCGCGTGGCGGAATGGCTGCTGAAGGACTTGGGCCTGCAGCACTACCGAGTCGACCCGTCCTACGCCCGCAAACGGAGCTTGCCGCGCTTCGTGCCGCTGGCCGGCCCCAAGTGGACGACCGAGGCGGCGCGGGCCGGGGTGGACAAGCTCCTCAAGGCCAACGACAGGCTGGCCTCCTTCGCGCTCTGGCGGCCCGTCATCGACGCCGGCGAGAAGCCGCCCGCCGTCCGCCGAGCCCCATGAAGGTCGCGCCCGCCCTGGGCCGGGCCCTGGCCGACCTGGGCCGCCGGGCCGCCGCGCGCGGGACCCGGGCCGCCGCAGTGGGCGGCTGCGTGCGCGACGCCCTGCTCGGCCGGGCCGTGCGCGACATCGACGTGATGGCCGAGGGCGACGCCGCCGGCCTGGCCGACGAGTGCGCGCTGGCCTGGGGCGCGCGCCTGGAATCCTTCGGCCGCTTCGGCACGGCCCGGCTTACCTTGCCCACCGGCGAGCGCCTGGACCTGGCCACCGCCCGGGCCGAGGACTATCCCGCGCCGGCCGCTTTGCCCGTCGTGCGGCCCGCCAGCATCGAAGGCGACCTCAAGCGCCGGGACTTCTCGGTCAACGCCATGGCCCGCCCGCTGGGCGCGGACGGGCTCGGCGGGCTGTTCGACCCGCTCGGCGGCCGGGACGACCTCAGGGCCCGCCGGCTCCGGGTGCTCCACCCGCAGAGCTTCCGCGACGACCCGACGCGCCTGTTCCGCGCCGCCCGCTACGCGGGCCGCATGGGGCTGCGGCTCGAATGGGCGACGGCGCGGCGGCTGCGCGAGAGCGTGGGGCGCAAGGACCCGGCCCTCCTGTCGCGCGAGCGCCTCCGCCAGGAGCTCTGGCGCATCCTCGAGGAGGATGACCCGGGGCCGGCGCTGAAGCTCTGCGCCAAGTGGGGCCTGACGCGCTTCCTGCATCCCCGCTTCAAGGCGCCCGCCGGGCTCGTGAAGGCGCCCGATGCCCTGACCAGGCTGGGCCTCATCGCTTTCGCCATGGGCAAGGACGGGGCCGGCCTCGTCGCCTCGCTGCCGTTGGCCCATGTCGACTCGGCGGCGCTGCTGGCCGCGCTCAAGACGGCGCAGTCGGCGGCGACGCCGGCGCAGGCCCTGCCCGAGGGCGCGGTGAAAATCCTGCGTCTGGCCCTGCCGCGCCTGCCGAAGGCGGCTCTCGGGCCGCGCCTGGTGACCGGCACGGAGCTGTTGGCCGCCGGGCTCACGCCGGGGCCGGCCTTCGCCAAGATCCTGAACGAAGCCGCGGCGGAGCAGTGGAAGGGCGGGTTCCGGACCCAGCTCCAGGCGCGCGCCTGGCTGACCCGCGCCCTGGCCGTCTAAGCCAGCCGGTAGGTCGTGGCGCGGGAGAGGCCTTCGCGCACGACCAGGCCGGCGTCGACGAGGGGCTTCATGACCTGGGCGATGCGTGCGCGGGTGAGGCCGAAGGCGGCCTCGAGGTCGGGGGCTTTGGCCCGGCCGCGGTCCCGCAGGAGACGGAGGACGTCCTCCTGGCGCTTGGTCAGGCGCATACGAGGCGCGGCGGCTGAGACCTTGAGCGACTCGATGCGCCGGCGCGTCCCCTCGAGGGTCTCCAGCACCGCTTCGGCCGCATAGTCCAGCCAGAAGGTCAGGTCCCCGTCCAGTTCGCGCGCTTGCTGGATTTTCCCGTAATAGCGCCCTCGGTCGGCCTCATAGAACTCGTCCAGCGCGAACAGGTGCTCGGTGTCGAAGCCCCGGGAGCATAGGAGCCAGACCCCCAGGGCGCGGGCGGCGCGGCCGTTTCCATCGGCGAACGGATGGATGGAGACGAGGCGGTGGTGCGCCGCCGCGCTGACGATGACGGGGTGGAGCCTGGCCGCCTCCGGGCCGTTGACCCAGTCGACCAGCTCGCGGGTCATCGGGCCGGCCTGGTCCGGGCCGGGAGGGGAATATGCCGTCCTGCCGTCCGGACCGACGACCCTGTTGGGCTTGGTCTTGTATCGCCCGACCTGCTCGGGCGGCAGGGTCTTCACCGTCAGGAGCGCATGCAGGCGCAGGAGGTTCTTCTCCGTGAGGGCCGCCCCCGTCTTCCGGCTCCAAATCCAGCGCATCGCGCTCAGATAGTTCCGGATTTCCTGGGCGGCGGTGCCGGCGGCTCCGGTGGGTTCTCCCCGGGCCAAAGCCTGGGCCTCGGGCAAGCCCAACGGGTTGCCCTCGATCGCCGTCGAAGAGTGGGCCAGCCGGGCCGCGGTGTCCCTCTGCAAGGCCGGCAGCCAGGAGACGTCGACCACGGCCCGCTCTATCCACGCCTTCAGCTCGGTCGCCTGGGTGAGGAGGCTGAGCAGTTCCGCCGAGATGTGGAACCGCGGGCGGTACATGCTAACAGTATAACGTTTCGTCAAGTTTTCGTCAAGTGTTGCGTCAAGCGCCGCCGGCCTCCCAACACGGGTATAATCCCTGGCCGTCTCCAAGGAGACCCCATGCCCGGCTATTACCGCTTCCCCGCCCTCAACGGCGAGACCGTCGTCTTCACCTGCGAGGACGACCTGTGGACCGTGCCCGCCTCGGGCGGCGTGGCCCGCCGTCTGACCTCGGGCAGCGGGGAATCCACCCATGCGGCCCTTTCCCCGGACGGCGCGTGGCTGGCCTTCACCGGGCGCGAGGAGGGCGAGGCCGAGGTGACTTTGATGCCGGCCTCCGGCGGGGAGCCCCGCCGTCTGACCTTCCTGGGCGCGCGCTCGATGGTGCGCGGCTGGACCCCGGACGGTTCCGAGGTGCTCTTCTCCTCCGAGGCGCGCAGCCCGTTCGTGCAGCCCGGCGAGCTCTTCGCGGTGCGGACCAAGGACGGGGCCGTGCGGCGCCTCGGCCTGGGGCCGGCCGACGACCTCTGCTTCGGGCCCGGGGGCGAGCGGGTGCTGGGGCGCAACCGGCGCGACCCGGCCTTCTGGAAGCGCTACCGCGGCGGGACGGCCGGCGAGCTGTGGGCCGACCTCAAGGGGAAGGGCGAGTTCAGGCGCCTGGTGCGCACGGGCGGGAACATGGCCTGGCCCCTGTGGGTGGGGGAGCGCGTCTTCTTCGTCTCGGACCACGAGGGCGTGGGCAACCTCTACTCCGTCCTGCCGTCCGGCCGCGGGCTCAAGCGGCACACCGCCCACAAGGACTTCTATGTGCGCAACCCGTCGAGCGACGGCAAGCGCATCGCCTACCAGCACGGCGCGTCGCTGCGGGTCTACGACCCCGGGCGGGGGACCGACGCCGAGCTGCCCGTCGAAACCGCCTCGCCGCGGCCGCAGCGCGCGCGGCGTTTCGTCTCGGCGGCGCGCTATGTCGAGGACTGGGAGCTGCACCCCCAGGGCCACTCCCTGGCCCTGGTCTTCCGCGGCAAGCTCTCGACGATGGGGAACTGGGAGGGGCCGGCCCTCCAGCACGGCGAGCGCGACGCCGCGCGCTATCGCCTGCCGCGCTGGCTGGGCGACGGCAAGCGGGCCGTCGTCGTCTCGGACGCCGGGGGCGAAGAGGCCCTGGAGGTCGTCACCGTCTCGCCCGCGGGGCAGACGCCCCCCCGGCGCCTGGCGGGCCTGGACATCGGGCGGGCGACCACGCTGGCGGTCGACCCCAAGGCCGACCGGGTCCTGCTGACCAACCACCGCAACGAGCTGCTGTGCGTCGACCTCTCCTCGGGGGCCCTGACCAAGGTGGACCGCAGCGCCTTCGCCTCCATCCGCGGGGCGGCCTGGTCCCCCGACGGGCGCTGGGCCGCCTACGGGTTCCACGTGTCGGCGAACCTGTCCATCATCCGGCTCTGGGACTCCCGGGAGGGCAAGACCTACGACGCGACGCGGCCGGTCCTGCGCGACGGGATGCCGGCTTGGGACCCGGGGGGAAAATACCTCTACTTCCTCTCCCACCGCGACTTCGACCCGGTCTACGACGGCATCCAGTTCGACCTGAACTTCCCGCGCGGCTCGCGCCCCCACCTGCTGACGCTGCAGAAGGACCTCGCGTCGCCCTTCGTCCCGGCCCCCAAGCCGCTCAAGAAGGGCGCCGACGACGCGAAGGCGGCGAAGGGGAAGAAGGAGGACAAGAAGGACGAGAAGAAGGATGTGGCCATCGACCTCGGGGGGCTGACCGAGCGGGTCGTCGCCTTCCCCCTGCCCGAGGGGCGCTATCTGCGCGTCATGGGCCTGCCGGGCAAGGTGCTCTTCACGGCCGTCCCGGTGAGCGGGAGCCTGGACCGCGACTTCTTCTCCTCCGAGCCGACGGCGAAGGCGACCCTCAAGTCCTACGAGTTCGAGAACAAGGAGACCAAGACCGTGGCCGAGCGGGTCAGCGACTTCGACCTGTCGCGCGACAACGCCGCGCTGGGCATCCAGGCCGGGCGCTCCGTGCGCGTCATCGCCGCGGGCGAGACGGTGGACGCCGCCAAGGACGCGGAAGGCTATGGCCGCAAGAGCGGCCTCGTCGACCTGTCCCGGGCCAAGGCCAGCCTCGACCCGGCGGCCGAGTGGCGTCAGATGTACGCCGACGCCTGGCGTCTGCAGCGCGACCTGTTCTGGAACCCGGGGCTCAAGGCCCTCGATTGGAAGGCGGTCTACCGCCGCTACGAACCGCTCCTCGAACGGGTCGCCTCGCGCTCCGAGTTCACCGACATCCTCTGGGAGATGCAGGGCGAGCTCGGCACCTCGCACGCCTACGCCATCGGCGGCGACTACCGGGCGGCGCCGCGCTACGCCCAAGGCTTCCTCGGCGCCGAGTGGGACTGGGACGCAGTGAAGAAGGCCTGGCGCCTGAGCAAGGTCCTCGAGGGCGACTGCTGGGACCGGGACGCGGACTCCGCCCTGCGCGCGCCGGGCGTCAACGTGGCGGCCGGAGACCTCCTGCTGGCCGTCGACGGCTGGCCCCTGGACTCCTCCTTCTCCCCGGCGCAGGCCCTGGTCCACAAGGCCCGGGCCGAGGTCCAGCTCCGCGTCTCGCGCGACGGCGGCGAGCCGCGGACGGTGACGGTGACGACCTTGTTCGACGAGCAGCCTGTGCGC
Organism: Elusimicrobiota bacterium; assembly: GCA_016218495.1. Taxonomy (GTDB): domain Bacteria; phylum Elusimicrobiota; class Elusimicrobia; order UBA1565; family UBA1565; genus SCTT01. The sequence continues at coordinate 9,801 of JACRDU010000095.1, read as the reverse complement.
TACCGCGCCTGGGTGGAGCGCAACCGCCGCATCGTCCACGCGGCCACGCGGGGGAGGGTCGGCTACATCCATGTCCCCGACATGGGCCCGGCCGGCTACGCCGAGTTCCACCGCGCCTACCTGGCGGAGGTCGAGCGCGACGGCCTCATCGTCGACGTGCGCAACAACGGCGGCGGGCACGTCTCCGCGCTGCTCCTCGAGAAGCTGGCGCGCCGGCGCATCGGCTACGGCGCCAGCCGCTGGGCCGGGGTCGAGTCGTACCCCCAGGACGCGCCGGCCGGGCCGATGGTGGCCCTGACCGACGAGTGGGCGGGCTCCGACGGCGACATCTTCTCGCACGCCTTTAAGCGCCTGGGCCTGGGGCCCCTCATCGGCAAGCGCACCTGGGGCGGCGTCATCGGCATCCATCCGCGCTTCCCGCTGGCCGACGGAGGCCTGACCACGCAGCCCGAGTACGCGTTCTGGTTCGACGACGTGGGCTGGGGGGTGGAGAACTACGGCACCGACCCCGACATCGAGGTGGACTTCCGCCCCCAGGACCACGCCGCGGGCAAGGACCCCCAGCTCGAGCGCGGCCTCGTCGAGGTCCGCAGGTTGGTCGCCAAGTTCAAGGCCAAACGCCCCGAGCTCAAGATGCCGCGCGGCAACGGGCCGCGGCTCGACGCCTAGGCGGCATACGCGGGCCTCCCGCTCCCGGCTCCAGGGGTTATCGCCTACGGCACGGTCCCCCGACGGCGTGTGCGGCCCCCTGGGGGCCGCCCAGCCTCGGCGGGCAAGCCCGCCGAGGGGAATGGCAACAGCGGCGGAGTGGTGAAATCCGGTAGGGCTTTGGCATCACAATCGCCGGGGCATGCTTATGCACTTGACGCCCCCTGCTCGTGCCCATCCAAGTGAAGCGGGCTGCCCGCCGCCGCGGAGCGCTTCGGGCGGGCCTCCGGTCGCCGGGCGCCGTTTGAGGGCGCCCTCGGGGCTCCGCCGGGCTGTATGCGTAGGCCCGGCTGCGCACGCGCCCTCTGCTGGGGGCTCTTCCTGGTCATCGGGATTCCGCTCTCTTTGGGCATAGCCTTCCTGGCTTGCTGCGCCCCCGTGGTCTCCGGCTTCTAGCACCCCTCCCTCCGACGGTAAAAGTAGTACAATTCCGGCGCATGGAATGGGTACTCCAGCTGCCCGTCCTGTTCTTCTCCGTGGTGGTCCACGAGTTCTGCCACGGGGTGGCGGCCTATGAACGGGGCGACGACACCGCCGAGCGCGCCGGACGGCTGACCCTCAACCCCCTGCCCCACATCGACGCCTTCGGGACCATCTTCCTGCCGCTCCTGTGCCTCTTCTCGAGCGTCCCGGTCTTCGCCTGGGCCAAGCCCGTGCCGGTCGACCCCTCGCGCATGAGGGACCCCAAGGGCGACGCGGTCAAGGTCGCGGCCGTCGGCCCCCTGTCGAACATCCTGCTGGCCCTGGCCTCCGCCGTCATGTACAAGCTCGTCCACAGCACGGCCTTCTTCGCCCCCGAGGTCCGGGGCTCGGCGCTGGACCTCCTGCTCTTCGGGGTCACCATCAACCTCTTCCTCGCCTTCTTCAACCTGCTCCCCATCCATCCCCTCGACGGCAGCAAGGTGCTGGCCGGCCTGCTCCCGGCGCGGGCGCGGGCGGCCTATCTGCGCCATGTGCCTTACGGGATGATCATCCTGATGGTCCTCCTCTTCACGCATGGCATCAACGCCTTCGTCGTGCTTCCGCTCAAGCTCGTCTTGGCCCTATGGGTCAAGCTGGGGATCATCGGATGAAGACCGTCATGTCGGGGATGCGGCCCACCGGACGGCTGCACATCGGCAACTACTGGGGGGCGCTGCGCCGCTGGGTCGAGCTGCAGGGGACCCACCGCTGCTTCTTCGCCGTGGCCGACTACCACATGTTCACGACGGGCTATGAGGAGACCGCCCGGCTCAAGGACAACGTGCGGGAGATGGTCCTCGACTGGCTGACCGCGGGGCTCGACCCCGAGCGCTGCGTCTTCTTCCAGCAGTCCCGGGTCCCCCAGCATGCCGAGCTCAACCTGCTCCTGTCGATGGTGACGCCCATCTCCTGGCTGGAGAACAACCCGACCTACAAGGAGCAGCTCCAGGAGCTCGGCAAGACCAAGCACTCCAAGGCGGTGGAGGAGGGCGGGGTCCTCTCCAAGGAGCGGCGGGAGGCGGTCGCGGGCTTCAAGCTCGAGGCCGTCGAGCCCGAGCCCGAGGCCGTCCGGCTCGAGCTGCGCACGCACGGCTTCCTGGGCTATCCCGTGCTTCAGACCGCGGACATCGTGCTCTACGGCGCCGACCTCGTGCCGGTCGGCCAGGACCAGCTGCCGCACATCGAGATCTCGCGCGAGATCGTGCGGCGCTTCAACGGCTTCTACGGCGGCGTCCTCGTCGAGCCCCAGGCGATGGTCACCCCCCAGGCCAAGGTGCCGGGCGTGGACAACAGGAAGATGTCGAAGTCCTACGGCAACACCGTGGACCTCTTCGAGACCGCCCAGAGCCTGCAGCCCAAGGTCATGTCGATGTACACCGACCCCCTCAAGGTCCGGGCGAAGGACCCGGGCCACCCCGAGGGCTGCGTGGTGTACGCGATGCACAAGCTCTACTCGGACTTCGCGCCGCGGCGCGGCGACGAGTGCCGGGCCGGCTCCATCGGCTGCGTGGCTTGCAAGAAGGAGCTCCTGCAGTCGATGACGACGCCCTTCGACGAGTTCCGGTCGCGGCGCGCGCAGTTCGACCAGCCGGGCCTGGTCGAGGACCTGCTCGCCGCGGGGAGCGCCAAGGCGCGGGCCGAGGCGGAAGGGACGATGGAGCGCGTGCGCAAGGCGATGAACCTGAGATGAGCCCGAAGCCCTACGAAGTCCATCTGGAGATGTTCGAGGGCCCGCTGGACCTCCTCCTCTACCTCATCCGCAAGGACGACCTCGACATCCAGAACGTCCCGGTGGCCCAGATCACCAAGGAGTACCTCTCCTACCTGGACCTCATGAAGGAGCTGAACCTCGAGGTGGCCGGGGACTTCCTCGTGATGGCCGCCACCCTGATGCAGATCAAGGCCCGCGCCCTGCTGCCCTCCCAGGAGCAGGGGGAGAACGGGGAGGGCGGCCCGGACCCGCGCCTGGAGCTCGTCAACAAGCTCCAGGAATACCAGAAGTACAAGCAGGCCGCGGGCTTCCTGCAGAAGCGGGCCGACGAATGGTCGGACGTCTTCTTCCGCGGGGCGCCGGCCTTCCAAGAGCGCGAGAAGGCGCTCAATATCCGCATCTTCGACCTGCTCGCCACGCTGCGCGAGGTGCTCGACCGGGCCGAGGCGGAGGGTCGCGTCGTCACCGGCGAGGAATATCCCATCGAGCACAAGATGGAGAAGATCCTCGCGATGCTGGCCGAGAAGCCCTACGTCACCCTGCGCGACATCTTCGCCGGGGAGCGCCGCCGCCGCGCCATCATCTCCTGCTTCCTGGCCCTGCTGGAGCTCATAAAGCTCCAGCGCGTGTTCGGCCGGCAGGAAGGGCCCTTCGCCGAGATCCTCATCTACAAGAAAGAGGCCCCGCCGGAGATCGTCACGCCGATCTGGCCCGGCCAGGAGCCGCCGGCCCCCTCGGAGCCGGAGCCGGGGCCGGCCGGCGTGCCGCTCGACAAGCAGTCCTGGCTCGCCGCCGAAGGCGTCGTGGGCTCCGAGGAGAACGGCCGTCCCGTCGCGCCGGACCTGGACCCGGAGCGCAGAGAGGAGAACGATGGAAACGCTTGAGCTGAAACAGGCCGTCGAGACCCTGCTCTTCATCACCGACCAGCCCCTGGACGCCGCGAAGCTCGCAACGGCCCTGGGCGAGAAGGACCGGGACGCGGTCTGCGCCGTCATCGAGGAGCTGCGGCGCGAATACGACGAGCGCGCCGGGGCCGTGCGCCTGCTCGAGATCGCCGAAGGCTTCCAGATGGCGACCAAGCCCGAGTTCGCCCCGTTCGTGCGCAACCTCTACAAGGAGCGCATGACGATGCGCCTGTCGACGGCGGCGCTGGAGACCCTGGCCATCATCGGGTACCGGCAGCCGCTGACCCGCGCCGAGATCGAGGAGATCCGCGGCGTCGAGGTCATCGCCGCGCTGGAGACCCTCCTGGAGAAAGCCCTGGTGAAGGTCGTCGGCCGCCGGGAGAGCGTCGGCCGTCCGCTCCTCTATGGGACCACGCCCGAGTTCCTGCGCCACTTCGGCCTGCGCTCGATCGCCGACCTGCCGCCCATCGACACCTTCACGCCCTCCGAGCCGACCGAGGCGGAGAAGGCCGCCCTGGCGGAGGACGCTTCGGCTCCCGGCCCGGCGCCGGAGTCTCAGGACGAAGCGGCGGCCCCGGAGCCTCAGGACGCGGCTCCGGAGCCTCAGGCGGGAGCGGAGCCCGAAGAAGCCGAGGGGTGATGCGCAAACCCCTGCTGGGACTCCTCGTCGCGCTGGGCGCGGCGGCGGCCGGCTTCTTCTGGGGCCGCCATGTCCGCGACGAGGCCCGGCGGCGCGAGGAGGCGGCGCGCGCCGTCCCGGCCCCGGCCCCGGAGCCGCGGCCCGCGGGCGACGTCCCGCCGCCCGTCGATGCGCCCCCGGCGGACCTGCCCACTGATTCCGCGCGCGGGGACAGCGTACCTCAGAGCCTGGAATGAGGGTGGTCCTCGCCGCCTCCGAGGCCGTCCCGTTCTCGAAGACGGGCGGGCTGGCCGACGTGGCGGGGGCCCTGCCGGGGGTGCTGTCCGCCGCCGGGGCGCAGGCCGTCCTCTTCACGCCGCTCTATCCGGCCGCCCGCGCGGCCGCTCCTGCCCTGCGCCGGCTGGCGGAGCTCTCCGTGCCGATGGGAGGGGCGGCGGTCCGGTGCGCGGTGCTGGGCTGCGCGCGGGGAGAGTCCGAGCTCAGGTTCATCGACGCGCCCGCCTTCTTCGACCGACCGGGCCTCTACGGCGCGGGCGGGGCCGACTATCCCGACAACGCCGAGCGGTTCGCCTTCTTCTCGCGCGCCGTCCTGGAGGCCTGCCGCGCGCTGCGCCTGCGTCCGGACGTCCTGCACCTGCACGACTGGCAGACGGCGCTGGCGGCCGCCTACCTCAAGACGGTCTTCAAAGACGAGCCCTTCTTCGCGAAGACGGCCTGCCTGTTCACCATCCACAACATGGCCTATCAGGGCGTGTTCCCGCGCGCGGCGCTGGCCGCCGCGGGCCTGCCGCCTTCGGAATTCTCCCCGGCGAAGCTGGAATTCTGGGGGAAGGTCTCCTATCTGAAGGCGGGCCTCGTCCACGCCGACCTCATCACGACGGTGAGCGAGACCTATGCCAAGGAGATACAGACCCCCGAGTTCGGCGGAGGGCTCGAAGGCCTGCTCCGGGCGCGTTCGGCCGACCTCGTCGGCGTGCGCAACGGGCTCGACCTCGCGACCTGGGACCCGGAGCGCGACCAGGACCTGCCGGCCCCATACGGCGCGGCGGATGCCCCGGCGGGGAAGGCCGCCGCGAAGGCGGCCGTCCAGAAGGAGCTCGGCCTGGAGGCGCGGGCCGACGCCATGCTCATCGGCTCGGTCACCCGCTTCGACCCTCAGAAGGGCCTCGACATCGCCTTGGCGGCGGCCGGGTCGCTCCTCGGGGCCGGAGCGCAGTACGTCCTCCACGGCTCAGGGGACCCCGCCCTCGAGCGCGCGGCGGCCGACTTCGCCCGGCGCCATCCGGGCCGGTGCGCCGTGTCGCGCTCCTTCGACGACAGGCTCGCCCGGAGGATATACGCCGCCAGCGACGTGTTCCTGATGCCGTCCCGCTTCGAGCCCTGCGGCCTCGGCCAGCTCATCGCGATGCGCTACGGTTCGGTGCCGGTCGCCACGCGGACCGGCGGGCTCGCCGACACTGTCACGAAGCACGGGTTCATGGCGGCCCGGCCGGACGCGGACGGCGTGCGCGCCGCGCTGGCCGAGGCCGGCGCCGCCTACGCGGACCGCTCCGGCTGGGCGGAGCGCGTGCGCCTGTGCATGGCCGCGGACTGGGGCTGGGGCCCCTCCGGGCGCCGCTACATGGAGCTCTATTCCACGGCGAGGGCGCGTGTCGCTCGTCGTCGCTAACGCCGGGAGGGCCGTCCTCGCCGCGCTGCTCGTCTTCACCGCGGCGACCCTGCGCGGCGACGAGCGCTCCCGCGAGCGGACCGTCGCCCTCGTCGTCGAAGCCCGCGACGCCGAGGCCCTCTGCCGCAAGGCGGGATGCCGCCCCGAGACCTTCCTGTCCCGGCTCCGGGCGCTGGGCGTCTGCGGCCTCGCGGTCCGGCCCGAACCCCTGTCCCGCCTCGTGGCGGCCCGCAAGGTCGTGCGCTTCAGCGAGGAGGAGGTCTCCCGCCTCAGGTCGACCGGCGTCGCCGCTCCCGGCGCGCCGCTGACCCCGGGAGCCCTCTTCGTGAAGGACGAGGCCGTCCTCGCACGCATCGCGGCGGCCGCAGGCGCCCAGGGGGTGCGTCTGGAGCAGAGCCGCTTCGGGCGCATGGGGGTGCTCGAGCTGCCCGCGGGCGTGGAGGTCTCTGCGCTCTCGGCCGGATTCGACCCGTGGTGGACCGAGGCCGCCTCCGAGGCCGGCCTGGTCCCGGTCTACCGCGTCTCGGGCTCGCCGGACCTGCGTCTGGCGTTGGGAGCGGACGGCCCGGGGGCGGCCCTGCTGGACGCGGCGCCGGACGCCCTGGAGCCGGAGGCCCGCGCCGGGTTGGAGGGTGCGATGGGCGGGCGCAGGATGTGGGCCGCGGCCGGACGGTCCGGGGGGGAGTCTTCCTTCGGGGGCGACCGTGTGCTCGCGTCGGCCGAGGTGCGGTCCGACGTGCCCCTCGACGCCTTCCTGCGCCTCGTCGCCGGGCGCGGCCCGTCGTTGGTCGTCGTCGGGCTCGACCCGCAGGCCGGGCCGGACGCCGCGGTGGCGGCGCTCAGGCGCCTCAGCCGCGGCCTGCGCGCGGAGGGGACGTCCCCCGCCTGGCCCTCGGGCCTCTTCGAATCCCGGCGGCTCGGGAAGCCGGAGCGCGCGGCGCGTCTTCTGGCTGGCTTCGCCGCCGCCGTCTTGTTCCCGCTCCTGGCCATGAGGCAGGGGCTCGCCGCGGCCCGCTGGGCGTCGCGCGCCTCCTTCCTGCCCGAGGCCAGCCCCATCCGCGAAGCGGCGCTCGGCATGGGCGTGGCCGCCGCCTGCGCCTGTGCCGGCGGGCTGGTGGTCCGGGCCCTGTGCTCCGGCATCGGGGTCGGCTTCGGCCCTCCTCCGTGGTTCTCGGCGGCCTCGGCGGCGCTGGCCGGCGCCGGCTTCATCGCGTTGTGGCTCCCCGACGAGGAATCCTGGGGGGGGCTGAGGCGGGGCGACCGCGCCCTGCTGCTCCGCCTGTTCGCTGCCGCGGCGGCGTCCGGCTTCGTCCTCTTCCCCCCGGACGCCGTCCGGGCATGGGCGTTCGGTTTGGGGCCGTTGGCCTCGCTCCGTCCGGCCTGGTGGTGGGCGCCGGCCCGCTGGGCGGAGATGCTGGTGGGGTACCCGGCCCTCTTCGTCGGCTTCTGCCGCTACGCGGAGACGCTGGCCGCCGTCTCAGGGCGGCGGACCGGCGCACGAGACCCCAGGGCCTGGCTGTTCGCGGGCCTGGCGGCGCCGCTGGGGCTTTCGGGCGCGCTACTCAACGCCCGAATCCCATTGGGCTCCGTCCTGGTCCATTCCACCCATTGCCTGGCCGCAGGCGCCGCGCTCGGGGCCCTGGTCTACCTCGCGGCGGGAATCCGCGGTAGAAATCAGGCCGGGTCGTAGTATAATGGGCCCATGTTAGGACTGGGCCTTTCGACCTGCCTGGCCGCCCTGATGGTGCCCGCCGTTGCTTCGGCCGGGAACCGCTGCGAGAAGGAGGCGGGCAAACCGGCGAAGGGTTTTTCCACCAAGGCCTTCGGGGAGGTCCCCGGAGAGCCCTGCCCGCTCGGCCCCGAAGACGGGGATTACCGGGAATCGGCCTCGAAAGGGGACGCGGGGGAGGTCCCGCCCGCGGAGACCTCCGGCCCCGCCCCCGTCGACGACGGCCGCGACGCTCCTACAGCCGCCCCGGCCATCGGCGCCGGCCAGCAGCTCTCCGTCCCCGCGCGGGCCCATGCCGAAGCGGAGACGGCCAGGGCGCGGGCGGACGCACCGGCCGGCGTGCGCTGGTCCTGGCCCGGCCCCCAGTCCCCCGCCGCCCGTGAGAGGCGGCGCGCGGAGCATCCGGACTTCAAGGCTTCCGACGACGAGGGCCTCCGCGACGCCCCCGCGGCGGTCGCGCCCGAGCGCTACTCGCTCTGGAAGGGGCTCAGCGAACCTTTGCTCCTCCCCTCCGGCAAGGTCCGCGGCGTGTCGCCCGCCCAGGCCCGGGAGATGGGGGAGCGGGATTACGACTCCCATATCCTCCAGAGCGCCGCGGTCCAGGCGCCGGCGGCGATCGGCTCTGATGCGCCGAAGACCGCCGCCGCCGCGGCACGACAGCCCGTGCTCGTGGAGCTCGACGTGTCCGACCGCCCGGGGGAGTGGCGGCACGCCTCGGCCGAGTTGGCGCAGCAAGCCGGATTCGAGCCGGTCTCGGGCGGCGAACCCCGGTTCATCGGAGAAGCGAAGGCCCGCGTCCTCATCGAAGGGACCGTCGACGCGGCCCGGACCTCGGACCTGCTGGGCGTGACGAGGCTCAAGCGCCTCGAATCCGGGCCCATCCGCGCGGCCGCGTCCCGTCCGGGCGAGACGCGCCTGCTCGTGGGCCTGCGCATCCCGCAGGATGCCTCCCCGTCCGAGACCCTCCTTGCGGTCTCCGCGCGCCTGGCCCGGAGCGCCTCCTTCCGGCTCGAGCGGCCGATCGCCTACCAGCGGGTCCCCGGGACGAGCCAGATGGTGGTCGTCGCCGTTGGACGCCTGCCGGTGCGTTCCATGGGCCTGCTCCTCTCCGACCCCGACGTCGTCAAGGTGGCTCCTTCTCCTTCAGAGGAAGAGCCGCGCGCCGCATCCGCCCCGGCGCCGGCCTGGAAGAGCTTCGTGCGCACGGCCGTGAGGGAGAAGCCGACCATGCTCCTGGCGGCCGTGCTCTTCTGCGTCGCGCTCCTGGGGCCGTTCTTCCGGCGTTCTTCGCGTCCCAAGAAATAGACACCTATTAAGGAAGCCGCAACGCCCCCGGCATTGACAGCGCGGGGATTCGCCGATAAATACTAATCTAGCTTGATGTCCACAATCAGCGGACGGCGGACGGTGCTCCGCCTGGCGGCCGCCGGGCTGCTGGGCGGCCTCTTCACGGAATCCCTCCTGGTCATGCTCGCCCAGGCTCGCCGCCTCGAAGCGGCCCTGAGCGAGGATTTTCGGGTCGTCGCCGCGCTCGAATCCGCCGTCGATTCCGAGAGCCGGGGGGTCGCCGAGGAGCGCCTGTTGGCGCTGGCCGGGACCGAGTCGGCGGCGTACGTGTCCGCGGAAGAGGCCGTCGAGAGGTTGTCGTCGCGGGACCCGTCCCTGTCGCAATCGGTCGCAGTGGTGGGCGAGAACCCGATTCCGGGGTTCTTCGAGGTGAAGCTGGCGGGCGAGCATGTCGCGCAGGTCGCGGACTGGGTCAAGGCCGCGGAGGCCGTTCCCGAGCTCTCCGAGATCTCCTAGTCCGCGCCCGCCGCGCGCGCCATCGTGCAGCTCCAGTTCTACGCCCGCTGGCTGGCCCTGGTCCTCAGCGCGGGGGCCAGCCTCGTGGCCTTCGCCGCGGCCGCCGCGCTGTGGCTCTGCTGGCGGTCAGGCCGCTTGGCGTCCTCGGCTCGCCGCGCGGCGTTCGAGTCGGCG
>JACRDU010000089.1 GCA_016218495.1 Elusimicrobiota bacterium | reverse complement strand
GGCGCGACCCGCGGGGCCGCGGCAACCGCGACCGCGGGCGCGACCGCGGCCGGGACCGGGGCGGGCGCGACCGCGACGGCCGCGAGCGCGCGGTGGAGGTCCGGCCGGCGCCGGCCGACGCCGCCTTCAAGCGCGAGGTCTACGCGAACACCTCGTTCGAGGAGACGCGCGTGGCCATCGTCGAGGACGACAGGCTCGTCGAGCTCCTGTGGGAGCGCAAGAATGCCAAGAGCATCGTCGGCAACATCTACAAGGGGCGCGTCGAGAACGTGCTCCCCGGGATCTCCTCGGCCTTCATCAACATCGGCTTCGAGAAGAACGCCTATCTGTACATCTCCGACGTGCACGGCGACACCCGCAAGCCCATCGACACGCTGCTCAAGAAGGGCCAGGAGGTGATGGTCCAGGTCGCCAAGGAGGCCATCGGGACCAAGGGGGCGAAGGTGACGATGGAGGTCACCCTGCCCGGGCGCTACCTGGTCTTCACCCCGTACTCCCAGTTCGTCGGCATCTCCAAGCACATCGCCGACCCGGTGGAGCGCAAGCGCATCTCCGAGGCCATCGACCGCCTCATGGAGACCACGCTCAAGGGCAAGGGCGTCGTCGTCCGGACAGAGGCGGAGGGGGCCAGCGAGGAGGACCTCAACCGCGAGGCCGAGTACCTGGTGAAGACCTGGGACGGCATCGAGAAGGCCTACAACGAGAAGCCCGGCCCCGAGATCCTGCACCAGGACCTCGACATCGCGCTGGCCGTGGCGCGCGACCTGCTGACCGAGGACGTCTACGTCTACCTGATCGACGACAAGAAGGTCTACGAGCGGGTGATCGAATTCATCGGCAGCCTGTCGCCCGAGCTCTCCGACCGGGTGCGCTACTACGATGGGAAGACCCCGCTGTTCACGGCCTTCAACATCGAGCCGGAGATCGAGAAGATCCGCTCGACCAAGGTGACCCTGCCCTCGGGCGGGACGATCGTCATCCAGGAGGCCGAGTCGCTGTGCGCGATCGACGTGAACACCGGGCGCTTCACCGGCTCGCGCTCGCAGGAGGAGACCGTCACCCTCAACAACGTCGAGGCGGCGGCCGAGGTCGCGCACCAGCTGCGCCTGCGCAACATCGGCGGCATCATCGTCATCGACTTCATCGACATGAAGAAGCAGTCCAACCGCCAGAAGGTGATGGAGGCGCTGGCCGAGGCCGTGCGGCGCGACCGCGCCAAGATCCGCATCCTGCCCATCACGCGCCTGGGCCTCATCGAGATGACCCGGGAGCGGCGCAAGGAGTCGACGGTGAGCCTGATGACCGACGAGTGCCCGGAATGCTACGGCTCCGGGCGCGTGCTCTCGGTCGAGTCGATGCGCATCCGCATCCAGCGCGAGATCCAGGAGCTGACCCAGGGGCGTCCCGGCGGCCAGATCCGCCTGGTCCTGCACCCGCAGCTCGCCGAGCCGTTCGTGGAACGGCAGGCGGCCATCGAGGAGAACGTGCACCGCTCGGTCAAGATCGTCCCCGACGCCCACCTCCAGTGGGAGGACTACAGGATCATCCTGGAATAACCCATGAGCCGGCTCCTGCGCCTCGTCCTCCTGGCCGTCGCCGCCGCCCTCCCCGGGGCGGCGGCCGCGGCCGGTTCGGAGATCGAGGTCGTGAAGGGGGGCAAGTACTGGGGGACGGTCGACTCCTACGCCGTCGGCGACGACCTGTACCTGGGCCTCAAGGAGGCCGCGAAGGTCTATGGCGCGCAGCTCTACTGGTACGCGGTGAAAGGCCAGGTGACCCTGACCCTGCGCGGCCGCCCCGTGGCCTTCACCGAGGACTCCGTCGACGTCTCGGTGGATGGCCGGCCGGTCAAGCTGCCCCGGCCCCTGCTGGTCCGCGTGGGGCGGGCGTTCGTCCCGGTGGAGTTCTTCTCCGACCCCGCCTGCGCGGAGGTGGCGGGGCTGGAGACCAAGTTCAACCCCAAGACCCGGCTGATGCTCGTGGACCAGCGCTCCAACGTGGGCCCGCTGCGCTGGTTCACCTATCCGGACCATACCCGGGTCGTGCTGGAGCTCGGCGAGGGGCTGCGCTTCGAGTCCGGGCCGCGCGAGGTGGGGGGCTACCAGGTCGGCATCCCCAACGGCGTCATCGACTGGTCGGAGCGCATCGACGTCGGCGACGGGGTGCTCGACGCCGTCCACCTGACCCAGGACGCCCGGCAGGCGCGCCTGGAGCTGTCTTTCCAGCAGGGGGCCGACGGGGTGGTGCAGAAGGAGTTCTCCGAGCCCCGGCGCCTGGTCATCGACGTGCGGCGGCGCCCGGGCTCGGCGCGCGACTCGGCGCCGCTCGGAGCGACGCTGCCCGATGCCCCTCTGCCGGCCAAGCCGGCCGAGCCCAAAGTCGTCCTCAAGCCGGCCGCACCCAAGGCGCTGCCGGCCGAGGCGGCGAAGCCGGCGCCGCCCCAGGCCGTCGAAACGCCGAAGGCGGCCCCCGCCCCGGCCAAGCCCAAGGCCCCCGAGCGGCCGCTCTACCGCATCGCCGTCGACGCCGGCCACGGCGGCAAGGACGGCGGGACGACGGGGCGGCGCGGGACGCTGGAGAAGGACATCAACCTCGCCGCCGCGATGGAGCTGGCCAAGCTCCTCCAGGAGGAGGGCCGCTTCGAGGTCAACCTGGTCCGGCAGACGGACGTCTTCGTGAAGCTCGGGGAGCGCTCCAAGATGGCCAACGAGGCGGGGGCCGACCTCTTCATCTCGATGCACTCCAACGCCCACCCCAGCCGGGCGGAGTCGGGCTTCGAGGTCTACGCCCTGGCGGAGCGGGCCTCCGACCCGGACGCCGAGCGCCTGGCCGAGTTCGAGAACTCGGTGCTGGAGCTGGAGGGCGTGGAGGGCAAGGACGCGGAGACGGCCATCCTCGTGCAGCTGGGCCGCACCGAGGACATGAACCTGGGCCTGGAGCTGGCCGGGCTGGTCCAGAAGCAGCTGGCCTCGCGGGTCGACCTCCCCAACCGGGGCGTCAAGCAGGCCGCCTTCTACATCCTGCGCAACGTGAACTGCCCGTCCGTCCTCGTCGAGATGGGCTTCCTCTCCAACGAGCGCGACGAGGCGAAGCTCGAGTCGGCGAAGTACCGGCGCCGCCTCGTCGAAGGGATCTACGCCGGGGTCGTCGAGTACTTCAACCGGCGCTCGCCCGACGACGCGGAGGGGCGATGAGGCGCCTGGGCGGGCTGCCAATCGGCGTCTTCGACTCCGGGGTCGGGGGGCTGACCGTCCTGCGCGCGCTGCGCCGGGAGATGCCCTCCGAACGCCTGCTCTATTTCGGGGACACCGCCCGCGTCCCGTACGGGACCAAGTCCAAGGAGACCGTGACGCGCTACGCGCTCGAGGTGGCCGCCTTCCTCGAGGGCCGGGGCGTCAAGCACCTGGTCGTCGCCTGCAACTCCGCCACCGCCCTGGCCCTGCCGGCGCTGCGCCGGGCCGCGCGCGTGCCGGTGACCGGCGTGATCGAGCCGGCGGTCCGCGCCGCCCGCCGCGCGGCCCGGGACGGCGTCGTGGGCGTCATCGGCACCGAGGCGACGGTGGCCAGCGGGGCCTATCAGGAGGCCTGGACCAAGAGCGGGGGCCGCGGGCGCGTGGTGTCGGCCGCCTGCCCGCTCTTCGTCCCGCTCGTCGAGGAGGGCTGGTGGGACACCGAGGTCACGCGCGCGGTGGCCCGCGTCTACCTGCGCCCGCTGCTCAAGGCGCGGCCCCGGGCGCTGATCCTGGGCTGCACGCACTACCCGCTGCTCAAGCCCGTGCTGTCGCGCTGCGCCGGGCCGAAGGTGGCCCTGATCGATTCCGGCAGCGAGACGGCGGCCGAGGTGCGCCTGGAGCTCGAGTCGCGCGGGCTGCTGCGCCGCGCCGGGCGGGGGACCGAGGGCTTCTTCGTCACCGACGGCCCCGAGCGCTTCAAGCGGCTGGCGCACCGCTTCCTCGGGCACGCCGCGGACCCCCGGGTGGTGAGGTTCGAGGGATGAGGCTACTTGGCTTTGGCGGCTTCGAGCATCTCGGAGATGACCGAGAGCAGCTGCGCCATCTGGACGGGCTTGGGCAGGAAGCGCGACAGGGCCGGGTCGGCGACCTCGGAGAGCACCTGCTGCCCGGAGGCGATGGCGCTCATGAAGAGGATGGGCGTGCGCGCGGTGGCGTTGTTGCGCCGCAGCGTCTCGAAGAGGTGCGCGCCGGTGTTGCCGGGCATGTGGTAGTCGAGCAGGATCATGTCGGGCTTGACCTGGCGGCAGGTGACCAGACCCGCGGCCGGGTCGCCGGCGGAGGAGACCTCGTAGCCCGCGTTGGAGAGCGCGATGGTGAGGATCTGCACGAGGTCCGCGTCGTCGTCGATGATGAGGATGCGCGCCATGGGGTCCTGAGGCATAGCATAGGCAGATGGCACAGCCGGGTCAAGGGCGGGAGGCTCGCATGAGCGCGGAAGAGCTGGCGCAGGCGGTGGGACGGGCCAAGGCCCTGATCGACAACGGGCTCTGCCGCGTCGGGCCGCGCCTGGACCGCGGCGACGCGCAGGCGGCCGTGCTGACCGGCGCCGCCAGCCGCGCGCTGGCCCTCTCGGACGCCGCGGTGCGCCTGTGTTCCGGCGACCATGCCGCCGAGGCCCTGCCGCTGCTGCGCCAGCTCTGCGAGACGGCGGTGGAGCTGCGCTGGACGGCCGGCGACGCGGCGCGCGCGGTGGGCGCGCTGGCGGCGCTCGAGTCCCCGCGCTGGCAGACGCTCTGGGACGACGCCGTCCTCAAGTCCCGGGCCGGGGAGGCCGGCGTGCCGGCCGCGGACGTGGCGGCCGTCCTCGGGATGGCGGCCGATTTCACCAATGCGAACCGCTCCGGGGCGCCGTGGAGCCACATCTTCCCCGCCAACGAGCGGCGTGCCCCCGAGGCGGCGCGCGTGCTGGCGCTGACGGCGCGCTTCATGGGCCATGTGGTGGCTGGCCTCGAGGCGCGCTGGCCGGGCAACTTCCCGGGGGCGGAGGAGCTTTGCTCCTCGTGACCCTCCTCGCGGCGGCCTTCGCCTCCGGCGCGCTGGCCGACCCGTTCTCCGACCTGGGCATCCCCGCGGCGCCCCCCTGGGAGGCCCCGTCCGCGCGCCAGGACTCCAAGACGGACGCCGCCCGCCCCTTGGGGCCCGACGGGTCCTATGAGAGGGCCCTGGCCTCCCGGCTGGAGGCCGACCTCTCCGACGCGCTGGCCTGGAGGGGCGAGCTCGAGTCCGTCCTCCGCTACGCTTCTTCTCGGCCGCAGGTCTTCCCGAAGGCCGCCGTCGAGCGCCGCGAGCTCTTCGACGAATACCGCGCGGAGGCCGAGGCGGCATGGGCGCGGGCCCTGGACCTGACCATCGCCCTCGACCGGCTGGCCGCCCTCTACGGGCCGGCGCGGGCGTCCTCGGACCCGGCGGCCCGCCGCCTGGCCCAGGCCATGACGGCGCTCGCCCTCGCGGCGCAGGCCCGCTTCGCGCTTTCCTGGAGCGTCTACCCGGAGCGCGACGCGGCCCTCAAGGACCTGTTCGACGCGCCGCGCCCCGGGCTCGGTCTGTCCGGCGGCGCGTGGTCGCGCCTGGCGGCCCGCTTCACGGGCGCGGCGGGGCGCCGCGGCGCCGACGCCGCGCGGGCCGCCTGGGACTCCGGCGGCGGGGTC
>JACRDU010000090.1 GCA_016218495.1 Elusimicrobiota bacterium | reverse complement strand
GCCGCGAACCGCGCCGTCGCGCAGGGCCTGGGCGGCCGGCCCATGCGCGTGCTGACGGCGCCCGAGCTGCCCAACGCCGACAAGGCGATGCTCTACCGGATGATGAACGTGAACGGCTACGAGGCCTTCTATCCCGCCTCCTACGCCGCCTACGCCGCGCGGGCGGAAGGCCGCCCGGCCGCGGACCCGAGCCGGGTCTACCTCTCCGACCCGCGCTCCCCCGAGCTGGCGCGCCTGGGAGTCTCGGCGGTCGTCCCCGGGACGGACGGCGCTCCGTACACGATGGTCGCGGGGGCGCGGGACATCGCTCGCCTGGAGGGGGGCGGGGCCCTGGCGTCCGTTTCCCCCCGGCCCGAGCTCTGGCGCATGCGCGGCGCGGGGGCCGGGCCCCTCGTGCTCTCCGTCCCTGGCGACCCCGGCTGGCGCGCCTGGGTGGACGGCGTCCCCGCCCCCGTCTCGCCCTTCGACGGCCTGGTCATGTCCGTCCCCGTGCCGGACGGGGACTTCACGGCGGCATTTCGCTATGCTCCTGCGCTGTGGCCCTGGCTGTGCGCCGCGGCCGTGCTGGCGTGGGCGGCCTGGGCGGTGGTCGGGATGAAGGAACTCGCCTCATGAAGAAGACCCTCTCCGCCGCGGCCGGCCTCGGCGTGGGCGCCCTGCTCTTCTGGCTGGCGCTGCGCGGCGCCCATCCCGGGACGGTGCTCGGCGCCATCCAGCGCTACGAGTGGGAATGGACGCCCGTCCTCCTGCTGGTGCCGGCGGCCGACCTCTGGCTGCGCGCCCTGCGCTGGAGGCACCTGCTCTCCCACGCGGTGGACGCGCGCCCCTGGACGCTCTTCAAGCTGGAGGCCGTGGGGCTGTGCCTCAACAACCTGCTCTTCATGCGCCTGGGCGAGCTGGCGCGCGCGCTGCTGGCGGGCCTGGAGCTCGAGACCCACGCCTTCGCCGTGCTGGCCACCATCCTCATCGAGCGGCTCTGCGACGCGGCGGCGCTGTTCGCGCTGTTCGCCACGGTGCCGTGGCTGCTCGGCGCGCCGCTCGACCCCTCCTGGCACGCCATGGCCGGCGTCCTCTCGGCGACCATCCTATCCGCCATCGCCGCGGCCGCGCTCTCGGAGCGCTGGCTGGTGGCCCTGGCCCATGAGCGGCTGGCGCGCTGGCCGCGCCTGGCGCACCTGGCCTCCGACCTGGCGGCCGGGGCCGGCGGGCTGCGCTCGCCCGGCGCCTGGTGGCGCGTGGCGGGGCTGAGCCTGGGCCTGTGGCTGCTCGACGCCGCCATGTTCTGGAGCTCGGCGCGGGCGCTGGACCTGGAGCCGTCCTTGGGGTTCGGGCGGGCGGTGGTCGTCGTCACCGGGGCGGCGGCCTCGACCTCGCTGCCCGCGGCCCCCGGCGCCTTCGGTAACTTCGAGGCGGCCGTCAAATGGATGCTGGTGCGCTTCGGCACCGAGCCCGGCGCGGCCTTCGCCTATGCCGCCTTCACCCACCTGGTCTTGTACACTGTGGTGACGGGGCTGGGCATCGTGTTCCTCTACAGGCTGGGGCACACCATCGAAGGGCTCAAGAAGGCCGTCGAAGCCCTCGCCCACGCCCGCCGCCCAGGAAGCAAGACATGAAGCTCGGCCTGCTCCCCCTCCTGGCCTGCCCCGCCTGCGCGGGGCACCTGGAGTTCTCCTCCGTCGCGGGCGAGCCCGGCGCGGGCCGGGAGGTCGAGTCGGGGACCCTGCGCTGCCGCTCCTGCGCGAAGTCCTTCCCCATCGTCGAGGGCGTGCCGCGACTGCGGCCCGGCGACGCGCTGGCCGACGGCCGGGTGGCGCGCACCGCCGAGAGCTTCGGCTTCGAATGGCACCGCTATCCCGGCGCGCGCCCGGTCGACCGGGACATCTTCCTCGAGGAGGTCCAGCTGCCGCCCGGGGCCTTCCCCGGCAAGCTCGTCTTGGACGCGGGCTGCGGCATGGGCCGCTTCAGCGCGGTGGCCCGCAGCCTGGGCGCCGAGGTGGTGGCCCTCGACCTCTCCGACGCGCTGACGCGCCTGGTCCCGGCGATGCGCGAGGACGCGCGGCTGCACGTCGTGCAGGGGGACCTGCTCCATCCGCCGCTCAGGGCGCGCGCCTTCGACCTGGTCTTCAGCCACGGCGTCATCCACCACACCGCCGACACCAAGGGGGCCTTCGACGCCATCGCCGGCCTGGTGAAGCCGGGCGGCCTCCTGTCGGTGTGGGTCTACGGCACCCCCGGCCCGTGGGCGAGCTTCCGCTCGAACCCGCTGCGCTCGGCCCGCGCCTGGCTGGGCTCCGTGCTGCCCGCCGTCTGGGCCGTGGTCTGGGTCCGCCAGCTCCTCTCCGACGCGCTGCGCCTGCTGACCACGCGCCTCCCGGTGCCTTTCCTCTATGCGCTGTGCTGGCCGCTGACCGTGCTGGGGGCCGTGCCGCTCCTCAAGTACCTGACCTATTCCGTCGACCCGCAGTTCAAGGTCAGGCTCATCGAGAACTTCGACTGGCTGGCCCCGCCGTTCCAGACCAAGCACACGAAAGAGGAGGTCCGTCCCTGGTTCGAGGACGCGGGCTTCGAGGTCGTGTCCCAGCTCCCCCACGGCGTGGTGCCGAAGGTGGGCTTCCTCGGCAGGCGCGCGGCCCGGTGAACGACTCCCCCGCCGTCGGCCGCCCCCAAGGCCCCGGAGGCGGCACTAGGCCGGTTCATCCGGCCGTCGTGATGCTGACGGCCAGCTTCCATCCGCACCTGGGCGGGGCGGAGCGCCAGGCCCTGGCCCTGTCGAAGGCCCTGGCCCGCAAGGGCGTCCCCGTGCGCGTGCTCACCCGCCGCCTGCCGGGGACCCCGGCGCGCGCCGTAGTGGAGGGCATCCCGGTGCGCAGGCTGCCGGCGCCGGGGTCGGGCCTGCTCAATTCCGCCGTCTTCCTGCTCTCCAGCCTGGCCTGGCTCGTCCTCCACGCGCCGGAGTTCGACGCCGTCCATGTTCACCTCGCCGGCTCGCCGGCCCTGGCGGCGGCCCTGGTGGGGAGGCTGACGGGGAAGGCCGTCGTCATCAAGGTCGGCGGCGGGCGCGGCATCGGCGAAGTGGCCGTCTCGGCGCGCTCCTGGCCCGGACGCCTCAAGCTGGCGCTCCTCGCCCTGCTCGAACCGCGCTTCGTGGCCGTCACCGAGGACCTGGCCCTGGAGCTGGCCGAGCATTCCCTGGGCCCCGCCCAGGTCGTGCCCAACGGGGTCGATATAGAGGCGTTCCATCCGGCATCCCCCACTGAGAGGGCGGAGCTCCGGGCGCGCTGGGGCTTGGGCGAGGGCCCGGCCTTCCTCTACATGGGACGCATCTCCGTCGAGAAGCGCCTCCCGGCGTTCGCCGCCGCCTTCGGGCGCGCGACGGCCGGCGTCAGCCCGCGGCCGCGCCTCGTGGCGGCCGGCAGCGGCCCCGAGGAGGCCGCGCTGCGGGAGGCCGCGCGCGCTGCCGGCGTGGACCTCCTGCTCCTCCCCACCCAGGAGGACCCCCCCCCGCTCTACCGGGCCTGCGACGCCTTCGTGCTGCCCTCGGTCTCCGAGGGCCTGTCGAACGCGCTGCTCGAGGCCATGGCCTCCGGCCTGGCCGTGGTCGCCAGCCGCGTCGGGGGGACGGCCGAGGCGGTGGAGGACGGAGTCTCGGGGCTGCTCTTCGACCCGGCCGACGCCGCGGCGGAGGAGGGGGCCGTGCGCCGGCTGCTGGCCGAGCCCGGCCTGGCGGCGCGGCTGGGGTCCGCGGCGCGGGAGCGCGCCCTGTCGCGCTACGCGCTCGACGCCGTGGCCGAGCGCTACCTGAAGCTCTATAATCCCGGATAATGTGCGGCATCACCGGAGCCGTGTTCGCATCCGACGGGCGCGTGGACCGGGCGCGCCTGCAGAAGGCCAACGACCTGCTGCGCCACCGCGGCCCTGACGACGAGGGCCTCTACGCCGACGAGCGCGCCGGCCTGGCCATGCGCCGCCTGGCCATCATCGACGTGGCCGGGGGGCATCAGCCCATCGAGAGCCGGGACGGCTCGCTGGTCATCGTCCTCAACGGCGAGATCTACAACTACCCCGCGCTGCGCGCCGGGCTGGAGGCGGAAGGCTACCCGTTCAAGACCAAGACCGACACCGAGGTGGTGCTGGCGCTCTACGAGAAGGAGGGGGCGGCCTGCGTGAGGCGCCTGCGCGGCATGTTCGCCTTCGCGGTCTGGGACAAGCGCAGGAAGCGCCTCTTCGTGGCCCGCGACCGGGTGGGCAAGAAGCCGCTGCTCTACGCCCTGCGGCCCGGCGGCCTGGCCTTCGCCTCCGAGCTGCGCTCGCTGATGGTCTGGGACGGCGTCGACGCCTCGGTCAACGCCAAGGCCGTGGACCTCTTCTTGTCCCTGCAGTACATCCCCAGCCCGCGCACCATATTCAACGGCGTGCAGAAGCTCCCGCCGGCGCATACGCTGACCTACGAGGACGGCCGGGTCGTCATCGAGCGCTACTGGGACCTGCCGCTCGGCGAGTCCTCGCCCTTCAAGGACCCGGGCGAGGCCGAGGCGGCCGTGCGCGAGAAGCTCATCGACTCGGTGCGCGTGCGGCTCCTGTCCGAAGTGCCCCTGGGCGCCTTCCTGTCGGGGGGCATCGACTCCTCCATCGTCGTGGCGGCCATGGCCGGGCTCTCGGAGAAGCCGGTGAAGACCTTCTCCATCGGCTTCGACCACGAGGAGTTCTCCGAGCTGCCCTACGCGCGCCAGGTCGCCCGGGAGTACGGCACCGAGCACCACGAGTTCGTCGTCTCGGCCGAGATGGCCGATGTCCTGCCGAAGCTGGCCTGGCACTACGGCGAGCCCTACGCCGACGCCAGCGCCCTGCCGACCTATTACGTGTCGCGCGAGACCCGCAAGCACGTGACGGTGGCCTTGAACGGCGACGGCGGCGACGAGGACTTCGGCGGCTATGTGCGCTACTTCGCGATGAAGGCGGCGCGCCTCTACGACGCCGTGCCGGGTCCGCTCAAGACGGTCATCACGGCCGGCGCCGAGCTCCTGCCCGAGAAGGACGCCCCGTTCTCGACGTTCTGGAAGGCCAAGCGCTTCCTGCGCTCGGGCCTCTTCACCGACCTGGCCCAGCGCCACCTCAAGATGATCTGCTACTTCTCCGAGGAGGACAAGCAGGGCCTCTACGCCCCGGGCATGCTGGCGGCCCTCGGGGAGCGCCGCCCCGGCGAGCGCCCCGACGCGGCCACCTATCTGGCCCAGGCCTACGAGAAGGCCAAGGGCACGGATTTCGTCAACCGGATGCTCTACACCGACATGGTCACCTATCTGCCCGAGTGCCTTATGGCGAAGGTGGACATCGCCTCGATGGCGAACTCGCTGGAGGGGCGCTCGCCCTTCCTCGACCACGAGTTCATGGAGCTGGTCTACCGCATGCCCGGCGAGTGGAAGCTCAAGGGCCTCAAGGGCCACAAGTGGCTGCTCAAGCGCGCCTTCGCCGACAAGCTGCCCAAAGGCATCAGCAAGCGTCCCAAGATGGGCTTCGGCATCCCGCTGGGGCCCTGGTTCCGGGGCAAGCTCAAGCGCTATTGGGAGGAGACCGTCCTCTCCCCCGAGGCGCTCTCGCGCGGCTACTTCAACAAGGCGGCCCTGACCGCCATGTGGGACCAGCACCAGAGCGGCAAGCGCGACCACGGCTACCGCCTCTGGGCCCTCTTGATGCTCGAGCTCTGGCACCGGGAATGCTTGCCCGGCTTCAAAGGGTTCTGAGCAGCCGCGCGATCCTTCGGGATGCGTCATCCCCAACTCGCGGCGCCGCGAGTTGGGGATAACACGCTGCGCCAATCAGGTGCGATTGGCCCCCTCGTTCCGCCCGCTCCCCGCGGGGGAGCGGCCGTCCCTAGGCAACGGCAGCGGGGCGGGCGATCCGGTACGGCACATTGCCCGACCCTCTGTCGTTGACGGGGGGACGCACAACCCCCCGCGGGGGTTGCGCGGAATAGGGGGGCATTTGCCTTAGGGGTCCTACCAGGTCCAGCCGATGCAGAGCTCGGGCCCGTGCAAGGTGGCGTCGCCGGTGCGGATGGCGCGATAGCCGGGGCGCAGGGCGAAGCCCTTCCAGGAGCGCGGGGAATAGAGCAGGCGGCCGCGCAAATCGCTGACAGTGGCGTCCCCGATGGCGCCCCAGCGCAGGTCCGCTTCCAATCCCCAGGCGGCGCGCGGATAGACGCCCAGCGACAGCCCGGTGGACGCGCCATCGTGGGGCTCGCTGCGCCGGAAGCCCATGAACCCCGCCGCCCCGTCGAGCCGGAAGCCCGGCCCCGCGGCGATGCGGTAGAGCCCCTCCGCGCGCCAGCCGCTCATGCGGTCGACGGGGTCGTGCTCCCGGAACGCGATGCGCTCGTAGGCCGCGCCCAGCGGCCCCCAGCCCAGCTCCGCGCGGCCCGAGAGGGCGTCGATGTTCGAGAAGACGCGCTGGTAGGCCAGGTCCAGGCGCGCCACGGGCAGCTCGGGGCGGCCCGGCTCGCGCTTGCCGGAGTAGTCCAGGGTAAGCGAGCCCATCTCGGCGGCGAGGTTGAGGAACAGGCAGGTCCAGCCGTCGCCGCAGCCGTTCGACGAGCCCCAGGAGACGGCGGAGGTTCCCTGCGCCGGGGCGGCCTTCTCGGCGGGCTTGTCGAGGGCCCGCTCGAAGCCCTGGAGTCCTCCGGCGCGGGCGGCCGAGGCCAGCAGGGCGCAGAGCAGGACGGCGCGCGTCACCGGGCGGGGGGCGGGAGGCGCTTTCTCTGCAGGATGGGCTCGTAGGGCAGGGCCTTCTGCGTCTTGACCCCCTTGGCCAGGCAGGCGACGGTGGTCGCCAGAAGGTAGGCGTCGATGAGACCCGAAACGATGCTCAGGCTTCGCACATCGAAGTAGAGCGCTTTGAGGCAGTACCAGGAGAAGCCCACCCCGACCACCCAGCCCAGCGCGCGCCAGCCGCCCTGCTTGGCTTTGACGAGCTGGAAGACGGCGGCGGCCAGGGCGCCGCCCAAGGCCAGGTGGATGAGCCAGCCGAGGAGGGTCAGCATACCCTTAGGGTAAGGGACCTCCGCGCGGCTGTCAACCCGGGTGCGCTCCAAGTTCACACACTTTTAAGGGCGTGGTTGTTCCCCTCCAACGGATCGCTCGGCCCTCCCGCGGGGAGGGCCTCACGGCCTCGCAGGCGAACGCGCCTGCGAGGGGATTTCTGGCACGGCAGAATGGGTAGAATC
>JACRDU010000088.1 GCA_016218495.1 Elusimicrobiota bacterium | reverse complement strand
CCCGCCGCCCGCCCCCGCGGCCGCGGCCGGACGACGCGCGCGGCGCGGCGGCCTCGGCGGCGGGGCCGTTCTCGGCGTGCGAGGTCCAGAGCACGGTCTGGCGGCCGACGCGCAGGAACTCCTGGGCGATGACGGAGAGGCCCTTGTCGTTGGTGACGATGGTGAAGGGGATGTGCATGGGCAGCGTGGCGTGGAGGATGCCGGCGTGCAGGGCCATCACGAAATCGGCGGCGTTGCCGGCCGTCTTCGTGGCGGCGACGCTGACGCAGTTGGGGATGCCCGTCAGGCGCTTGGCCAGCGCGCGCGGCGTCTCGGCGCTCTGGCGCAGGAACACCCTCACCAGCGTGCGCTCCGTGGCCTCGTAGCCGGTGGGGAAGTGCGGGTCGTTGTCCCCGTCGATGAGGAGCACCGAGTCGATGGGGCCATGGGATGGGGCGGGGGGGGATGCCAGGTCCTGTGTCATGCCGCCATTGTAGCCCATTGGGGCGGCGCTGTCGGCGGCATATGTTCATTTCCTATACTCGGTCCGCATGCGCTCCGAGCGGCGTTTCTTCGTCGGCGTCGCCCTCCTCGCGCTGGCCGCGCGCGTCGCCGCCCTGCTCGTCTGGGAAGCGGCCGGCCTCAGCGAGCGCCTGGGCTACGACCCCTATCCCTACTACGCGAAGGTGCTGCTCGGCTGGCTGCCGCCGGCCCCGGTCATCATCCACCCCCCGGTCTACAGCTTCTGGGTCGCCGGGGTCTTCGCCGCCGTGCGCGCCCCCAGCCACCTGGCCGTGCAGTGCGTGAACGTCGTCCTCGGGACGGCGGCGGTGCTGCTGTTCGCGCTGTGGGCCAGGCGGGTGCTCCCGTCGACGGCGTCCCGCGTCGCGGCGCTGTGGCTGGCGCTGGACCCGCTGCTCGGCTACTTCTCGGTCCAGCTCCAGTCCGAGCCGCTCTTCATGGTGCTGCTCGGCGTGTTCGTGCTGGGCCTCGACGCGGCGGGAGACCCGTTGTCTCCCAAGCGCGGGTTCGCGCTGGGGGTGCTGGGCGGCGTCATGTCGCTGACCCGCAGCGTCACGCTGTTCTACCCGGCCTTCCTGGCCGGCGCCGTCGTCTGGGCGCGCCGCTCGCTGCGCGGCTGGCCGGCCTGGCTGCTGCTGGCCGCCGGCTGGGGGGCGGCGCCAGCCCTGTGGGGCGTGCGGAACGTGGTCAAGCACGGACAGTTCATCCCCATCGCCACCAACGGGGGCTGGACCCTTTGGGAGGGCTTCACGCTGGACCGCGAAGAGGTCCGGCGCCGTCCCTACGACATGCGCGAGGAAGTTGAGCGCCTGGGGCTGGCCGACCCCGCGGACTTCAACAAGGTCGGGGTCTACTACCTGCAGAAGACCAAGGACTTCGTCCGCGCCGAGCCCCTGGCGGCGCTGCGCATCGTCGTCGGCAAGGCCTTCCTGTTCTGGCGCCCGTGGGTCTACGACCCCTATCCGCCGGCGGCGCGCTGGGCCGCGGGGCTGTACTTCTCGGCGCTGTTCGTGCTGGCCCTGGTGGGGGCGTGGGAGGCCCGCGGCGACCCGCGCTGGGCCCCGGTCTGGGGGCTGATGGCGAACCTGACCGCCCTGCACGCGGTGTTCTTCACCTCGCTACGCTACCGGACCCCGCTCGAGCCGTTCCTGGTCTGCCTGGCCGCCCTCGGCCTCTGCCGTCTGACGGGCCGGGCCGCGGCCGCCGAGTGATATACTGGGCCTGATGGAAGACGAGGAACAGGCCGAGCCGGACCAGGACGTCGAGGTGGAGGGCGGCGGCCGCTGGTCGCGCGCCGCGGCCGTCCTCTACATCCCGCTGCTCCTGGGCATCCTGCGCTACGTCATCATGGCGGGAATCCTGCTGTTCTACCGCAGCCCCGCCGGCCTGTATGTCTTCCCTTATATCGCCGTCTTCCTCTTCCTGGCCCGGCGCGCCTACCGGCTGGCGGCGGGGCGGGCCGCGGCTTCCCTGCTGACCGACGCCGTCCTGGTCTGCGCCGCCGACCTGCTCGTCGCCGCCGTTTTCCTCCTCTAGGCCCGGCGGGCGGGGGGCCCCTTGAAATGTCAAGGCTCCGGGGCCATACTTCGGGTACCCCTATGCGCCGAGCCCAGATTCTTCTGCTGGCTTGTCTGTTCCCTGCCGTCCCGGCGCTGGCCGGGCCGGCCTCTCCCACGCCTGAACAGAAGCTCGACGAGGCGCGCCGCGTGGCGGTGACCGCCTTCCTGGCGCGCCAGTCGGTGGAGGCCGTGGTCAAGGCCGACGAGTTGACCGCCGTTGGGGCCGACGAGCGGGCGGGCTGGGACGGCGTGAAGCACCTCGAGGCCGTGCGCGACTTCCTGAAGGGCGCTGCCGACGCCTCCGAGGTCCAGAAGGGCAAGCAGGACGGGGAGACCGACCGGGCCTACGAGCGGCGCCTGCTGGATGCCTGCTCGGGGCTGAAGATGAACGGGCAGCAGTTCGCCAAGGCCCGCGGGGTCTACCTGCAGCCGGCCGGGGCGCCGGGCGCGCGGCCGGGCACGGCGCCGAAGACCCCGCAGGAGCTGGCCGCCGAGCAGGCGGCCGTCGAGCGCATGCTGGCCAATCCCTCCCTTCCCGCCGGCCGCCGCGAGGCCCTGAGCCAGCGCATGGCGGCCATCCGGCGCCAGCTCGAGGCCGGACCGGCCGACGGCCAGGTCATGCTGGCCTCGGCGGGCGGCTGGGGCGCCGGGTCCGGCCCCATGAGCCGCGAGGAGCTGCGCCGCCTCAACGCCGTCCCGGCCGCGTCCGGGCCCCGCTCCCTGCGCACCGGCGCCATCCCCGCCCCCGCCCCGGGCCTGCGCGAGCAGCTGCGCGACGTGTCGGCGCGCCATGCGCGCCTGCTGGCGACCCAGCAGAAGAAGGAGGGGGCGGTCCTGAGCGAATTCGAGGAGGAGTACAAGCGCGACCCCGGCACGGTCGGCCAGGCGGTGCAGTTCTGGGACGAATGCGCCGCGCGCAACTCCCGGAGCGGCTCCACCGCCGCCAGCTGGGGCTGCGGCGCCATGAGCGGCCTGCTGCGCTTCAGCGGCCTGGCCGGCGTCGAGAAGAACGCCGCCAAGCTGGGCTACACCATCGACAACCGGGACGTGTCGCGCGGCACCAAGCTCAAGACCGGCGGGGCGCTGGCCCTGGACTCCGGCATGACGGTGCTGACCTTCCTGCCCGTGGCGGGAGGGGTGAGCCGGCTGGCCCAGGGCGAGAAGGTCATCAGCTTCGGCCCGCGGGCCGGCTCAGCCATCGCCGGGTTCACCGCGGTCTCCGACGACGCCGCCCGCGCCGTCAGCGGCGAGATCACCACGGCCATCCGGACCGCTACCAAGGCCGGTGGGACCAAGCCCGAGCAGGCCCGCGCCGTGTTGGCCGGGCTCAGGGAGACCGGGAAGAAGTACGGTATCCAGGTGGCCGAGGACCGTTCCCTGCTGGGGATGGGGATGAGCTCGGGAGGCCCGGCGAGCCTGGTCACCAACACCAGGGTCGGCGCCGCCCACGAGGTCACCCATGCCGTGCAGCAGCTGCAGCTGCGCGCGGGCCTAGTGCGCGACTTCATGGCGCGCAACGGCATCGCCGGCCGGGCGCTCAACCCGGCGGAGATGAAGGAGGCCCTGCGGGGCGTCGAGGCCTTCGAGCGCGCCATCCCCGCCTTCGAGCAGGGCGCGGCCATCGCCGCCCGCTCGCAGAGCTACACGGCGGGCCTCCTGACCAACGTCTCGGCCTTCGAGAAGGGGCTGATGACGGGCCGGGTGCCCGCCTTCGCCCCCGCCGAGGTGGGCCTGATGACCAACCTCTACAGCCGGGCCAACTACGTGCTGGGCTTCACCCAGACCCAGGGCTTCGTGAACACCGGCGCCATGGTCATCGGCGTGAACCGGGCCGCGCAATAGCCGCGTGAGCGACCGGACCTTCCTCGCCGTCGTGAGCCTGGCGTCCGGCGCGGTCCTGTGCTGCGTCGGGTTCGTCCTGCACCGCCGCTTCTCCGAGCCGTTCGAGCCGGGGGGAGGGTTCCGCCCCGCCGGGCCTCCCGGGCGCGGGCTGGCGGCCTACGCCGGCGCAGGGCTCCTCGTGTTCGGAGCCTGCTTCCTCCTGGCCGGGCTGACCTTCCTGTTCGTGTAGCGCATTTCCAGGGAACTCCCAGACGCCCAAGCGCGTACTAGCATCGTGCGTCCTTGGGAGCTGAGGCGTCCCCTGCTCTGGGGGCTCGTCCTCTACGCCGCCGTCCTGAGCGTGCTCTGGCAGCGGGGCTTCTTCCATGTCAGGCCTCCGCCGCGCCTGGTCGCCATGACCCGGCTCCCGGAGGCCGCGCTGGAAGGGACCCTGCTCTCCGGGGTGACGCCCAAGCGGCCGGGCGACCGCTATTGGCTGCGCAGCGACGAGGGGGCCAAGGTCCTGGTCTACCTGCGCCGCGGCGACCTGGCGGGGCCGTCGCTGCGTCCTGGCCAGCGCGTACGGCTGACGGGCCACCTGCGCGGCCCCGCCCGCGTGGTCAACCCGGGGGACTTCGACGAGGCGGCCTTCCTCGACATGCGCGGCGCCTGTGTGGTCCTGCACGCGCGCCGGGCCGAGGTGCTGGGCCCGCCGCCCCGGTCCTGGCTCCCCTGGGCGTGGGGGGAATCCGTCCACCTCGCTGCGCACCGCTGGCTGGGCGCGCGCTTCGACCCGGTCCGGGCCTCCATCCTCGAGGGCCTGGCCTTGGGCTACCGCGGGGCCCTGCCCGTCGGGCTGGAGGACGACTTGCAGCGCGCCGGGGTGGTCCATCTGCTGACTCCGTCGGCCGACAAGCTCACCATGGTCATGGCCGCGGCCTTCCTGCTCGCCGGGGCGCTGCGGCTCGGTCCCCTGGCGCGGGGGGCCTGCGCCGTCGCGGCGGGCGCCCTGCAGCTGCTCGTCGTCATCCCCGACCCGTCCCATACCCGGCCGTGGCTGATGGCCGCCGCGGCCCTGGCGGCGCGCGCTATGGGGCGCGAGCCGGGGCTCCTCAACGCCTGGCTGCTGGCGGCGTGGGCGACCCTGCTCTGGGACCCGCGCCAGCTCTTCAACGCCGGCTTCCTGCTTACCTACGGCGCCTTGCTTTCCATCATCATCATGCTCCCGCGTTGGCGGCCGCCGGAGTCCCTGCCCCTCGGGGTCCGGCTGTTGTGGGCCGGGGTGGCGCTGGAGGCGGTGCTGATGACGGCCCTGACGCCGGTGTTCGCGGCCTGCTTCGGCGTGATTTCCCTGGCGGGGTTCTTCGTCAACCTGCTGGCGGTCCCGGCCGCCTCGGCCGCCGCCGTGCTGGTCTGGGCGGGCTGGCTCCTGTCTGCTTTGCCTTGGCCGCTCGACCGAGGCTCCCTGGCGGCCGCATGGGCGGCGGACGCCCTCGTCTCGGGGCTCGTGGCGCTCTGCCGGGCCGCCGCGTCCTTGCCGTGGGCGGCCCAGGCGGTCCCTGCGCCGGGGCCGGGGGGGCTCCTGGTCTACGCCCTCGGGGCGGCGGCCCTGTTCGCCCTGCCGTCCCGGGCCGCGGCGCGGCGCCTGGCGGGAGCCGCGCTCTGCGCGGCCGCGTTCCTGGGGGCCTGGGGACGGGCGGCGCCGCCCCGCCTGCGGCTGCTCGTCCTCGACGGGCCCCGGGCCGGCTCCGCCCTTGCCGTCCTCCCGGACTCGCGGCGCCTGCTGTTCGGCGCGGGCGCGCCCCCCGGCGCTCTGCGCGCGGCGTCGCGCGGCGCCGGGGAGGCCGTCCGGGCGGCGGGGACGGGGAACCTCGTGCTGGGCGACGCGCGCCTGGTCTTCGCGGGCGGCACCCTCGTCGCGGCCCTCCGGGGAAAAGAAGTATACTGCGTCCGTTCCGGGCCTCCGACGAAGGAGCCGCTCCCGTGTCCTTCCGAGGCCGCGGTATTCACGCGGCGGGACGGAGCCGCGGAGGTCACCACCGATGGCCGTGAAATCTCGCTCGTCTTCCGCGCAGGGCGGCGTGTCCACCGTAGCGCTCTTCCATAACCCCGAGAAGGAGCAGGCCATCCGCGCCGTCAAGGTGGTGCGCGGCCTGCTCGAGCGCCACGGGGTCAAGGTCCGCCTGTCCTCCCCCGACCGGGCCGAGCCCTGGCTCAAGTCCTGCGACGCCGCCATCGCCATCGGCGGCGACGGGACGATGCTGCGCATCGCCCGCCTCCTGGCGACGCACGGGGTCCCCCTGCTGGGCGTGAACGCGGGCGGCTTGGGATACCTGAGCGCGATGGACCTGGACGATTTCTCCCGCGAGGTGCCGCGCGTCGCCGCGGGGCGCTTCGTCGTCGAGCCGCGCTGGATGCTCTCGGTGGAGGTCCATCGCGGGGGCAAGCGCGTCTTCGGCCCCGGCTCCGCCCTCAACGACTGCGTGGTGCGCTGCGGCGACCAGGCGCGCGCCATCCGCCTCGAGGTCGAATCGCTGGGCCGCTTCGTCGCGGCCTACTTCGGCGACGGCCTGGTGGTGGCCACCCCGACCGGCTCCACCGCCTACGCGCTGGCCGCCGGCGGTCCGGTGCTGCTGCCGGGCGTCGACGCGATGCTCTTGACCCCCATCTGCCCCCATTCCCTGACCCAGCGCCCGGTGGTCCTGCCCGCCGAGCACCCGTTGACCGTGCGCCTCACGCGGCGCAACCCCGGCGACCGGCCGCAAGCCCTGGTCGCCCTCGACGGCCAGGTCGGCCTGCGCCTGGCGGTGGGAGACGAGGTCTCGGTCTCCCGCGGCGGCCAGCCCTTCAAGCTCCTCGTGCCGCCCGAGCGCACCCACTACGAGCTCCTGCGCACCAAGCTCAAATGGGCGGAGCGCTGATGCTCGAGCGCCTCTCCGTCAGGAACTTCGCCGTGGTCGAGTCGCTGGACCTCGAATTGGGGTCCGGGCTGAGCGCCTTCACCGGCAAGACCGGGGCGGGGAAGTCCATCCTGGTCTCGGCGCTCGGCTACCTGGCCGGCGGGCGCGGCACGACCGACTGGCTGCGCGCGGGGGCGTCCAGGCTGGAGGTGGCCGGCCGCTTCGTCTCGGACGGCCGCACGGTGGAGCTGCGCCGCGAGCTGGACGCCGACGGACGCTCGCGCGCCTTCGTCGACGGGAAGCCCGCCGCCGTCGCGGCCCTGTCCCGGCTCGCCGAGGGCCTGGTCGACTTCCACGGCCAGCACGAGCACCAGACCCTGGTCCGCCCGGCGGCCCAGCTGGAGCTGCTCGACGCCTTCTCCGGGGCGGCCGCCAAGCGCGAGCAGATGGCGCAGGCCTGGCGCCGGCGCAAGGAGCTCTCCGACCAGCTGGCCTCGCTGCAGATGAGCGGCACGGAGCGCCAGCGGCGGCTGGACCTGCTGCGCTTCCAGGCCTCGGAGCTGGAGGCGGCGGACCCGCGCGCCGGAGAGGAGGCCGAGCTCGAGGCGGAGCTGCCCCGCCTCAAGCACGCGGCGCGCCTCGCCGAGCTGGCCGCCGAGGCCTACGCGCGCCTCTATGAGGCCGAGGGCTCGGCGGAGGAGCAGCTCGGCGCCGCGGAGCGCTCCCTCGACGAGATGGTCCGGCTCGACCCGGCCGCGGGCGCGGCCCGCGAGGCGCTCGGGCGGGCCCGCGAGGCCGCCTCCGAGGCGGCCTCGGCCCTCTCCTCCTACAAGGACTCCGAGGCCTCCGACCCGGAGCGCCTGGACCAGCTCTTGTCCCGCCTGGACCTGCTCGGCAAGCTCAAGCGCAAGTACGGGGGCTCGCTCGACGAGGTGGTGGCGTCGCGCTCCCGCCTCGAGGCGGAGCTCGAGCGCCTCGAGTCGCACGGCGAGCGCGCCGGGACCGTCGCCGACGAACTCGCCGCCGCCGAGAAGGCGGCCCGGGCGGCGGCCGAAGACCTGCACAAGGCCCGCGCCAAGGGGGCCAAGCGGCTCTGCGAGCGCGTGCAGGCCGAGTTCGCGGGCCTGCACCTGGGCAAGGCGCGCCTGTCCGTCTGCGTCGAGCTCGACGACGAGGCCCTGGGCCCGACGGGCTCGGACCGCGTCGAGTTCCTGCTCGCCGCCAACCCCGGCGAGCCCTTGAAGCCCCTGCGCTCGGTGGCCTCGGGCGGCGAGCTCTCGCGCGTGATGCTGGCCTTGAAGACCGTCCTGGCCGAGGCCGACCGCGTCGGCACCCTGGTGTTCGACGAGGTGGACGCGGGCGTCGGCGGGGCCGTCGGGTCCGCCGTCGGGGACAGGCTGGCCGCGCTGGGCCGTCGCCGGCAGGTCCTCGTCGTCACCCATCTCCCGCAGGTGGCCTGCCGGGCCGCCGTCCATTTCGAGGTCGCCAAGGCGGTGCGCGGCGGCCGGACCCAGACGCGCGTTGGCAGGCTGGAAGGGGAGGGCCGCGTCGAGGCCCTGGCCCGGATGCTCGGGGGCCGCACGGTCACCGAGGCGGGCCGGCGCCACGCGCTGGAACTATTGGAGACCAAATGAGCGTCAGAGTCCGCTTCGCCCCGTCCCCGACGGGCTATCTGCACATCGGGGGGGCGCGCACGGCGCTCTTCAACTGGCTGTTGGCGCGCAATATGAAGGGGGCCTTCATCCTGCGCATCGAGGACACCGACGAGGTGCGCTCGACCCCCGACTCGGTCAACGCCATCGTCGACTCCCTGCGCTGGCTGGGCCTGGACTGGGACGAGGGCCCCACCACGGCTCGCCCCGACGGGACCTTCGACTCGAAGGGCCCGCACGCCTCCTATTTCCAGATGGAGCGCGTCGAGCTCTACAAGAAGTACGCCGCCCAGCTCCTGGCCGAGGGCAAGGCCTACAAGTGCTACTGCACCAAAGACGAGCTCGACGCCATCCGCCGCCAGTGCCAGCTCGAGAAGCGCCCGCCGCGCTACGACGGCCGCTGCCGCCACCTGACCGAGGACCAGCGCCGCGACATGGAGGCCAAGGGCCGCACCGCGTCGGTGCGCCTGCGCATGCCCGACGACGGCGTGACCGTGGTCCGCGACCTCATCCGCGGCGACGTGGCCTTCGACAACGCGCTCCAGCAGGACCTGGTCATCATGAAGACGGGCGGCGGCCCGACCTACAACTTCGCCTGCGTCATCGACGACCACCTGATGGGGATGACCCATGTGGTCCGGGGCGATGAGCACCTGTCGAACACCCCCTCCCAGATCGTGGCCTACAACGCGCTGGGCTGGACGCCGCCGGTCTTCGCCCACCTGTCGATGATCCTGGGGCCCGACGGCACCAAGCTCTCCAAGCGCCACGGGGCCACCTCGGTGCTCGAGTACAAGACCCAGGGCTTCCTGCCCGAGACGATGCGCAACTACCTGGCCCTGCTGGGCTGGTCCACCAAGGACTCGCAGCAGCTCTTCGAGCCCGACGAGCTGGTGGCCAAGTTCGACATGGCGGGCTGCCAGAAGAACCCCGCCACCTTCGACCCGGTGAAGCTCTCCTGGATGAACGGGGAGAACATCCGCAAGCGCACGCCCGAGGCCCTGCTCAAGGACTCCTGGCCCTTCGTCGAGGCCGCCGGCCTCGGCAACCAGCCCAAGGACCGCCTGACCGCGGCGGTGAAGCTCGAGCAGGAGAAGGTGAAGCTGCTCTCCGAGGTGCCGACCTTGGTCGACTTCTTCTTCAAAGAGGTCGAGTACCAGCCCAAGGCCGTGGAGAAGGTCCTCAAGAAGCCGGGCGCCGGCGCCGTGCTCGAGGGTCTGGGCCCCGTGCTCGAGGCCCTGGAGCCGTTCACCGAGAAGCCCCTCGAGGACCGCATCCGCAAATTCTGCGAGGAGCAGGGCCTCAAGCCGGGGCAGGTATTCCACCCCATCCGGGTGGCGGTCTCGGGCCGGACCGAGGGCCCCACCCTGTTCGGGATGCTGGAGCTCCTGGGCAAGCCCGAGGTCCTCAAGCGCTTCAAGCAGGCCCGTCCCCTGGCGGCGTAGACGGATTTTCCGCTTGACGGGAAATAGGTTTCCGCTTACGCTATCCCTATGCGCAAGAAGGAGATCCAGCTCGGCCGCCGCAATCAGGTGACCATCCCCAAGGAATTCCTCGAGGAAGGGGTCACCCTCTTCGTCTGCGAGAAGCACGACGACGGCAGCATCGTCCTGCATCCCCGGGCCTCCGTCCCCTACGGCCAGCGCTGGTTCTGGTCCAATCGCTGGCAGGCCGGCGAGCGCGCGGCGTCCGAGGATATCGCCGCGGGCCGGGTCAAACGCTTCCTGTCGGCCAAGTCCCTCGACAAGGCCATCGACGACGCAGCCGGCGAGTGAAGGCCTTCGCCCTCCTGGCGACGGCGCGCTACCTGAAACAGGCCGCTCGGCTCCCCGCGGCCGTGCGCCGGCAGCTCGCGGCGCGGCACGGGCAGCTGGCGGAGAACCCCCGGCATCCTTCCCTGAGGACGCATCCCGTGGAAGGGGCCCTCGGAGACCTCGGCGGGAAGGTCTTCGAGGCCTATGTCAGCGAGAAGTACCGGCTGACCTGGGAGTACGGCCCCGGCCAGGGCGAGCTGACCCTGCGCAACGTCGACAACCACGACGCGTGCCTGGGCGACCCCTAGCCCCACAGACTTGAATCCGTAACACTCCGGGGCCACACTATCCCCGTGAGGTACTGGGTCTTCGGCGACTCGCGCATCCTGGGTCCCTATTCGCGCGAGGAGATGGCCGGAATGGAGTGGGTCCATTCCGGGACCTTGGTCTGTCAGGAGGGCGCCACCGGCGTGGCCGACGGCGATTGGCGCGCCATCGAGGGCATCCCCGAGCTGGCCGGGCTGTCTTTGGCCGCCGCGGCGGCGGGCTCCTACTCCGGCGCCCCCGATTCCGAGACCCTGGCCCACGACGACGCCTCGGCGGCGGCCTGGCCGCCGGCCTTCGACGACGACCCCCGCTTCAACTTCTGGATGCACGAGGAGGCCTCGGCCACCAAGTCGGTCGAGCTCGACAACGCGCTCACCCAGATGCGCGAGCAGCTGGCGCGCCATGAGCGCCGCCAGGACGAGATCCTGGACCGGCTCAACGCGAAGGACTCCGTCATCACCGAGCGCGACAAGGAGATCGCCGAGCTGCGCGCGCGCCTGACCCTCTTCGAGACGGGCAACATCCCCGTGGCGCGCCAGGTCCCGCCCGCCGCGGCGCCCGCGCCGAAGCCGGCCGCCAAGGCGCCGGAGGCGAGGCCGCCGGCGGCGGCGCCGAAAGCGGCCGAACCCGCGCCGATCCAGGTCCGCAAGGCGCCGCCGCCCGCGGAGCCCGTCGCCGGGCAGCCGGCGAAGCTCGAGATGGAGAGCCCGCTCGAGGCCGCCGGGGCCGAGGGCGATTCCCCCGCGCGGGCCGCTTTGCGCGCCGCGCGGGTCGGGAAGGGCGGCCTGCCCTCCGCGTCCGGCCCGATGGAGCTGGCCATGCCCGAATTCGCCGAGGCTCCGGCCCCGGCGCTCGAGGGGTTGGAGTTCGAGCCGCCGGCGCCCGCCCCGGCCGCGGCGCCCGAGGCCTTGGGCTTCGGCATCCCGGAGAGCGAGTCGCTCTCCCCCGTCACCGAGGTCCCTCCGCCGCTGGAATTCGCTCCTCCGTTCCCGGATACGGCCGGCGGGGTCCCTTCGATGGACCCGCCGCCGCCCTTCCTCGACCCCACGGAGCCTCCGCCGCCGGCGACCTTCTCCGACCCCGCTTTCGCGCCCACCGCCCAGCCGCAGCTCCCCGGCCAGATGGCTACGCCCCAGACCGTCATCTATCAGGGCGGCATGCCCGCTGGTCTGAGCCTCACCCCCAGCCCCGTCCCCCTGATGGGCCCCGGCGGGGCCCCGCTGCCGTTCGGCGCCACGCCGGAGCCGATTCCGCTCGGGGACCCGGGGTCCATGTCGACGCCCATGCCGACCATGGGTCAGCCCGATTTGCCGCAGACCGTAATGCAGGGCCTGGGCGTGGCCGGACAGGCCACGCCGTTTCCGTTCGGGACCCAGACCCCGCTTCCGCGGCTGCCCGGCCAGGAGGCCAGCGCCTTCGACCAGCCGCTGTCCATCCCCACACGTCCCCCGGAGAGCTCGCCCGGCCAGCCGCCCCAGGTCCCCGCCACCGGCGCGACCAAGCCTTCCATGGTTGTGCGGATCAAGGAAGCCTTCCGTTCGAAGAAGTTCCTCATCATACTCGCCGTCTCCGTCATCGCCCTGGCCGGAATCATGGCCCTGTTCCTGCGCAACCCGAAGCAGCTGTCCAAGACCGTGGACATGGCGCCCGAGCAGAAGGCCCAGGGGAGCTTCGACGTGGAGAACGGCGAGGCTCCCGGCGCCCCCGCCCCCGGAGCCCGCCAGGCCAGCCCGTTCCAGCCGCGCCCGGGCGGGGAGGCCGCGGCCCCCCCGGCGCAGACGCCCCAGGCCCAGCTGCCGCCCCCCGCCGCGCCCCCGGCCGCGCCGGCCCCGGCGAGCCGGGACTTCGTCTCGGACCGGCGCATCGAGGCCATGGAATTCGTCAAGAACTACAAGCTCGACGAGAGCCGCGGGACCGTCGGAGCCTGGCTCCAGTACTCGTTCCTGGGACCGGACACGGAGCCCGAATGGCAGGCCGGCGCCATCGAGAAGGACATCTGGTTCGTCCAGTACAACGTCTTCAAGGGGGCCCGCGGGGGGCGGGGCCGCAAGCCCACCTACAGCTTCCGCTTCGAGGTCGATCTGGCCAATAAGACCCTGGCCGGGGCCAACCCTTCCGCTAAGAGCATGCTCAATACCGGCAAGCCCGCCGCCAAGGGTTCCGCGCCGGCGAAGACCCGTTCGCGGCGGGCCGCCCCGAGCCAGGCCCCCCTGCCCGACGACTCCGACCTCGAGGGGGCGGGCGGGGCAGACAGCGGCTTCAACAACCCCGGCGGCTGACCCCTTGCGGGTTGACAAAAAACCGTTTGGCTGTTAACTAAATGGGGTCGGTCCTTTGGTCCTTCCCGCCGAGTATGACCCCTACTACCATGGCGAGCACCCCCAGCGGCCCAAGCCGCGACGCGAACGCCCCGTCCTCGGCCCCGCCGGCCGTCTCGGCGGCCGGCCTGTCCCTGAGCATCCCCAAGAGGATGGGCGACCTGATGGTGGAGATTGGAGTGCTCTCCCAAGGCATGCTGGACCAGGCGCTGGAGGCCCAGCGCAAGACGGGCGGGAAGCTGGGCTCCCTGCTCGTCACCATGGGATTCCTGCCGGAGGAGAAGCTGCTGGAATTCCTGGCCCAGCAGGTGGGCATCCGCTACCTGAAGATCGCCGAGCTCGGGGCCATCCCTCCCGAGGTCATCGCCAAGGTCCCCGAGAAGATCGCCCGGGAGCACACTTTGGTCCCCATCGGCCTCGAGCAGGGGAAGGAGGGAGCCACCCTGACCATCGCCGTCTCGGACCCGCTGAACGTCCTGGTCGTCGACGACCTGAAGATGATGACGGGCCTGCAGGTCGTCTCGGTGCTGGCGTCCGAGAGGGAGATCCTGGAGTCGCTGACCAAGAACTACAAGCAGGAGACCGCGCAGGAGGCCTTGGACCACATCCTGTCGGCCACCGGGGCCACCGCGGCGGAGGCGAAGGGGGTCGAGCACGTCGAGCCGGACGAGGAGGGGAAGTCCGGCGGCGAGGACATCATCTCGCTGGAGCGCTCGGGAGAGGGGACCCCGGTCATACAGATGGCCAACCTCCTCATCCATTCGGCCATCAAGGCGCGCGCCTCGGACATCCACATCGAGCCGTTCCCCAGGGAGATAAAGGTCCGCTTCCGCATCGACGGGGTCCTCAACGAGGTCCCGGCCCCGCCCAAGCGCTTCCAGAACGCGCTGGCCTCGCGCATCAAGATCATGGCGAACCTCGACATCGCCGAGAAGCGCGTCCCGCAGGACGGGCGCATCAAGATCAAGGTCAACGGCAAGGAGTACGCGCTGCGGGTGTCGATCCTCCCCGTCGTCCATGGCGAAAAGGTCGTCATGCGCATCAACGACGCGTCGGCGCTCCAGGTGGACCTCAACAAGCTCGGCTTCGAGCCCGAGGCGCGCGCGGTCTTCGACAAGTGCATCCGGGCGCCCTACGGCATCAACCTCATCACCGGGCCGACCGGCTCGGGCAAGTCCACGACCCTGTACTCGGCGCTCTCGATGCTCAACGAGCCGGGCGTCAACATCTCCACCATCGAGGACCCCGTGGAGTATCAGCTCGTGGGCATCAACCAGGTCCAGGTCAACGCGGAGATCGGCCTCACCTTCGCGGCCGGCCTGCGCTCCTTCCTGCGCCAGGACCCGGACGTGATCATGGTCGGGGAGATACGCGACCTGGAGACCATCTCCATCGCCATAAACGCCGCCTTGACCGGCCACCTGGTCTTTTCTACCCTCCATACCAACGACGCTCCCGGCGCCATCACGCGCATGGGGATGATGGGCATCGAGCCGTTCCTGATGTCCTCCTCCCTGCTGATGGTCGTCGCCCAGCGTCTGACGCGCGGGATATGCAAGCAGTGCCGTGAGAACTACGAGGTCGACGCGGATTGGCTGGTCAAGCTGGGGGTGGCCAAGCACCAGCTCCAGGTGTCGGGGGACGGGAAGGTCGCGCTGGCGCGCGGGAAGGGCTGTGAGGACTGCGCGGGGACGGGGTACCGGGGCCGCGTCGGCCTCTACGAGGTGCTCGAGGTCACCGACCCGGTCCGGCAGCTCATCATGGACCGGGCGCCGATCTCGGCCATCAAGGAGCAGGCGCGCAAGCAGGGGATGCTGAACCTGCGGGCCTGCGCCATAAGGAAGCTTTTGGGCGGGATGACGACGGTGGAAGAGATGATCAGGGTGACGGCCTCCGAATAGGCGCGCCCCTGGGAGAGAGCATGGTCTCGATGAGCGAGCTTTTCATGATGATGCACGAGCGGGGCGCCTCCGACCTGCATCTGACCGCCGGCGCGCCGCCCACGCTGCGCATCGACGGGGAGCTCGTCGCCACCCCCTTCGAGAAGCTCAACGGCGAGGCGACCCAGACGCTGGTCTTCTCGATGATGACCGACGAGCAGCGCGCGCGCTTCGAAGGCTCCAACGAGCTGGACATGGCCTTCGGCCTCAAGGGCATCGGCCGCCTGCGCATGAACGTCTTCCGCCAGCGCGGCGCGGTCGGTGCCGTCATCCGCGCCATCCCGCAGTCCTTCATGACCTTCGAGGAGCTGGGGATGCCCCCGGTCATCTACGACGTGATGAAGATCCAGAAGGGGCTCGTCCTCATCACCGGGCCGACAGGCTCGGGCAAGTCGACCACCCTGGCCGCGATGATCGACTACCTCAACGAGCGCAGGAGCCTCCACATCGTCACGATCGAGGACCCGATCGAGTACGTCCACTCGCACAAGAAGAGCATCGTGAACCAGCGCGAGGTGGGACAGGACACCACGAACTTCGCCACCTCGCTGCGGCATGTGCTCCGCCAGGACCCCGACGTCATCCTCATCGGCGAGATGCGCGACCTGGAGACCATCCAGGCCGCGCTCAGCATCGCCGAGACCGGCCACCTGGTGTTCGCCACCCTGCACACCAACGACACCGCGCAGACCATCAACCGCATCATCGACGTCTTCCCGCCCCACCAGCAGGAGCAGATCCGGGTCCAGCTCTCCTTCGTGCTGCAGACCATCTTCTGCCAGGTGCTGGTTCCCAACGCCTCGGGCCAGGGGCGTTCGATGGCCTGCGAGGTCATGACGGTCACGCCCGCGGTGCGCAACCTCGTGCGCGAGCAGAAGGTCGAGCAGATCCTGATGACCATCCAGACCGGCGGCAAGTTCGGAATGCAGACGATGAACCAGTCGATGGCCGTCCTCTACAAGAAGGGGCGCATCACCTACCAGGAGGCCGTGCAGTTCTCCTCCGACCCGGAGGACCTCAAGCGCCTCATCCAGCGCACCGCCGCACCGGCGGCATAGCCCATGCCCCAATACGCCTATAAGGCCAAGGAAGCCAGCGGGAACGTGGCCACCGGCGTCATCGATGCGGGCAAGGAGCAGGAGGCCATCCAGAAGCTCAAGGCCCAGAAGCTGACGGTCATCGAGATCTCCGAGGCGGGCGGCGGCATCGTCGCCACGATCAAAGAGAAGCTCCTCGGCAAGCCGGAGGTCACGCCCCGCGACCTGGTCCTATTCTCCCGCCAGCTCTCCACCCTCGTCTCGGCCGGCGTGCCCATCGTGCAGAGCCTCACCATCCTCGAGGAGCAGCAGGAGAACCCGACCTTCCGCAAGATCCTCGGCGAGGTCCGCCTCGACATCGAGGCCGGCCTGTCGATCTCGGACGCGCTCAAGAAGCACCCCGAGGCCTTCCCCGAGATCTACACCGCCATGATCAAGGCCGGCGAGCTGGGAGGCATCCTGGACACCATCCTGGAACGCCTGTCGGGGTTCCTGGAGTCGGCCGAGGCCCTGCGCGCCAAGGTCAAGTCGGCGATGATGTACCCGGCCATCGTGCTGTCCATCTGCGCGCTGGTCACCGTGTTCCTCATGGTCTTCGTCATCCCGACCTTCAAGACCATCTTCGAGAGCTTCGGCAAGGAGCTGCCGATGCCCACCCAGATCCTCATCGACATCTCCGACGTGATGAAGCGCTACTGGTACGTCATCGTCGGGTCTCCCTTCGCGGCGAAGAAGGCCTTCGAGCGCTTCTATAAGACCCCCGCCGGGCAGAAGATGGTCGACGAGAAGGTGCTGAAGGCCCCGGTTTTCGGCATCCTGCTCAAGAAGGTGGCGGTGGCCAAGTTCACCCGGACGCTGGGCACCCTCATCAAGTCGGGCGTGCCCATCATGCAGGGGCTCGAGACCGTCGCCGCCACGGCCGGCAACAAGATCATCGAGGAGGCCGTCCTCACCGCCCGCGAGTCCATCCGCGAGGGCGGGAGGCTGGCCGACCCGCTCAAGAAGAGCGGCATCTTCCCCGCCATGGTCACCCAGATGATCGGCGTCGGGGAGGAGACCGGGGCGCTGGACCAGATGCTGACGAAGATCGCCGACTTCTACGACCAGGAGGTCGACACGGCGGTGAAGGGCCTGACCTCGATGATCGAGCCGCTCGTCATCGTGGTGATGGGCATCATCATCGGCTCCATCGTCGTCGCCATGTTCCTGCCCATGTTCCAGCTGGGCAGCATGGTCGAGTAGCCGGCGGGGCGGCAGCCCCGCTGTGCCGGGCTTCAGCGGGGTGTGGGGACGTCCGGCCTACAGGGCGCCTTCTTTTTTGAGCAGGCGCGCCTTGGCGGCCGTGCCGCCCTTGGCGGAGAAGCCGCCCAGGCCGGTCGAAGCGACGACCCTGTGGCAGGGCACGGTGGGGGCGAAGGGGTTCTTGCCCAGGGCCTGTCCCACGGCGCGGGCCGCCCCGGGCTTCCCGATCTTCTTGGCGACCCACCCGTAGGTCCGCGTCTCCCCCCTCGGGATGGACGCGCAGGCCAGCCAGACCTTGCGCTGGAACTCCGGGTAGCCCTTCATCTCGTCGCGGATGCTCTTCGGCAGGTTCATTCTCCCCCCAGGAGGCTCTTGCCGCGCAGGAGCCGGTGGTATGTGACGGCGAAACGGTGGGCTTCGTCCCGGACCCGCTCGACGAGGCGGCGCGCGGGGCGCGACGGCTCGAGGCGCACGGGGTCTTCGCGGCCGGGGAGGAAGAGCTCCTCTTCGCGCTTGGCCAAAGACGCCAGCGGGAGCTTCAGCGGCACCGAGGCCAGGGCCTTCTCGGCCGCCGACAGCTGGCCCTTGCCGCCGTCGATGAGGATGAGGTCGGGCAGCGTCTCCTGGCCTTCCTTCAGCGCGCGGGCCCGGCGCGCCACCACCTCGGCCATCGCGGCGAAGTCGTCGATGCCCGCGACGGTGCGCACGCGGAAGCGCCGGTAGTGGTCCTTGTGCGGCTCTCCGCCCTTGAAGCAGACCATCGAGGCGACGGTCTGCTTGCCGAACAGGTGCGAGATGTCGAAGCACTCGATGTGGTGGGGGGGGCGGGCCAGGGCGAGGGCCGCCTGCAGGTCGCTGACGCCCGAGGAGGCGTCGAGCCTCTGGGCCACCTTCCCCGGGCGCACCTCGGCGTAGCGCACGCGCTCGCCCATGTGGGAGATGCCCTCCAGGTTGTCGCGCAGGCGCGCGGCCTCCTCGAAGTCGAGCCGGGCGGACGCCGCCTTCATCGCCTTCGTCATCGAGGTCCTCAGCCGCGCATAGCGCCCTTCGAAGAAGAGCCGCGCGTCGTCGGCCAGCCGCCGGTAGCCGTCAAAGGAGACGCGCCCGGCGCAGGGGGCGGGGCACTCCCCGGTGTGAAAATAGAGGCAGGACTTGACCTTCGCCTCGGCCAGGGGCTTGGCGCGGGAGAACTCGTAGTCGCAGGGCCGAAGCGGGATGAGCCGGCGCTTCCAGAGGCTGCGCAGCAGGCTCCGGACCGGCGTGACCTTGGGGTAGGGGCCGAAGTAGCGCGCCCCGTCGCGGCGCTTTCGCCGCACGACGCGCAGGCGGGGGAAGTCCTCCTCGAGAGAGAGCCGCACCCAGGGGTAGCTCTTGTCGTCCTTCCACATCGCGTTGAAGAACGGCTGGTGGCGGCCGATGAGGCGGCGCTCCCAGACCAGGGCCTCGCGCTCCGAGGCGCAGGCGATGTAGTCGACCCGGCGCACCAGGGGGGCCAGCAGGCTGGTCTTGAGGTCCTTGGGCCGCTCGGCGAAGTACTGGGCCACGCGGCGGGACAGGTCCACGGCCTTGCCGACGTAGAGGACCTCCCCCGCGGCGTCGCGCATGATGTAGACGCCGGTGGCGTGAGGCAGGTGCGAGCGGGAGGGGCCTTCCACCGGGAGATTATACCGCCCCGATTGACCCGCTTCCGACGGAAAAGCTATGATGGGCCCACTATGGCAAAGCTCAAGACGGGGCGCCACACCGGCGCCATCAAGACGCACCGGCAGACCCTCCGCCGCACCCTGCGCAACCGGGTCATCCGGCGCAAGGCGCGCGAGGCCGCCAAGGATTTCCTCGAGTCCCTCACCAAGGACAAGGCGAAGTCGCCCAAGCTCCTCTCGTCGGTCGCCAGCACCTGGGACAAGGCCGCGAAGAAGGGCACGATCCACTGGAAGACGGCCGCCCGCCGCAAGGCGCGCATGGCCGCCCGTCTGGCCAAAGCCGCTTAAGGCGGCGGCTCCGGACCGACGACGCCTCCGCTTGAGCGGAGGCGTCGTTCGTTTACCCCTTCCCGCAGGCCTTGAGGACGAGGGTCTCGAGCTCCAGGGCCGGGTCGAGCCAGCTCTTCGACTTGATGTCGGCCTCGAGGTCCAGGCAGGCGCGCAGGCCCTTCACGAGCTGCGGCTCCTTGACCTTCTCGGCCCAGTCGAAGAACGCGGCGTCCCAGCGCGGCTTGAGGCCCAGCTTGAAGAAGGCCTGGTCCTTGGTGACGCCGGCCTTGAGCAGGCGCTTGGCCTTGAGCTGGGCGGAGAGGGCGGAGCGCACCTTGGGCAGCAGGGAGTAGGCGTCCTCGCCTTCCTCGAGGAGGGCGTGCAGCATCTTGACCGCGGCCGCCGCGTCGCGGCGCTGGACGGCGCGGGGGAAGTCCCAGACGTTGGTGCGCCGGCGCCAGCCCAGGCAGCCGGCGGCGTCCTCGGGCGTGGCCTTGCCCTTGCCCTGGACGTAAAGGGACACCTTCTGGAGCTCCGAACGGAGCACGCCCCATTCCGTCCCGGACTCCTCGACCATGAGCTCGGCGGCCTCGGGCTCCAGCGTGAAGCCGAGGCGCTTGGCCTCGTCGCGCAGGCGGCGCGCGGCGTCCTCGTCGCTCAGGGGCCGGAAGGTCACGAGCCCCCCCAGCGACTTGGCGGCCGCCGCCGCGGGGTCCTTCGCGTCGGCCCAGGCGGCCGGGGAGACCATGCACAGCACGCTGGAGGCCAGCGGGTCGCGCAGGTACTCCGCGATGATGCGCAGGTCCGGGGCCCCGAGGTCGGCGCGGCGCAGCACGACCAGGCGCCGGTCGGAGAACATCGGCGGGGTCGCCGCGGCCGAGACGGCCTCGGCGGCCGCGCCGTCCTTGTCGCCGGAGAGCTCGGTCAGGTTGAACTCGTCGACGCCGAGGCGCTTCTTCAGCTCGTCGACGAAGAGGGCCTTGGCCTGCTCGTCCTCGCCGAAGACGTAATAGGCCGGGAGGAAGGCGCCCTTGGCCCACTCCTTGGCATGGGCGGCGGGGGGGGCGTCGAAGGCCATCAGTAGGGGTTCGGGTTGGTGGGCTTGACCTGCGGCGTCGGCGTCTCGTGGGGAGGGGGCTCGGAGCTGATCTCCCGCCGGGAGGTCCCCGAGACGGAGCCGAAGCCCTCGATGGTGCGCTTCACGACGTCGCGGGCCAGCACTTCCCAGATCAGCTCGCGGGCCTGCTCCTCGGTGATGCCCCCGGCGAGGGTGGAGGCCGTGTAGGTCTGCACGCCCTCGAGGTTCGGCTCGGTCCAGAGCACCTGGTTCTTGGTGCGGTCCACGAACTCGAGGTCGGCCATCACCCGGAGCTTGTAGGCGATCGGGGCGAGGACGGAATCGTACTGGGTCGGGACCAGGATGTAGCGGGTCAGGGTCAGCACGATGACGCCGTCGGCCAGCGTCTCGGGGACCACCGAGTAGTGGCCGTTGCGCAGGAACTCGTCGCGGATGCGCAGGGTCAGCTTGTCTTCGAGCCCGAACTGCTGGGTCTTGTTGATGACGGGCCGGACGGCCAGCTTCTTGATGTGCGGCGGGAGGATCTGGTCGGCGGGCTTGTAGACCATGTCGTCGCCGCCGCCGCAGCCGGCCATGCACGCGGCCAGCCCGGCCAGGGCCAGGGAGCGGAGGGTCTTTGTCTTCATTTGACCACCACGTTGACGAGCTTGTCGGGGACCACGACGACCTTGACCACGCTGCGGCCCTTGGTCTCTTCGAGGATCCTGGGCAGGGCCAGCGCGGCCGCCTTGAGGGCCTCCTGGTCCGACCCCGCCCCGACGGTGAGCTTGGCGCGGACCTTCCCGTTGACCTGCACGACGACCTCGACGGAGCTCTCCTTGAGCCTCTCGGGGTCATAGACGGGCCACGGCCGCGCCGAGAGGAACGGCTCGTTGCCCAGGCGCTCCCAGAGCTCCTCGGTCACGTGCGGGGCGAACGGGTTGAGCAGGGTCAGGAAGGCCTCGGCGTCGACGCGGGCCGGCTTGGCGGCCT
Organism: Elusimicrobiota bacterium; assembly: GCA_016218495.1. Lineage (GTDB taxonomy): Bacteria > Elusimicrobiota > Elusimicrobia > UBA1565 > UBA1565 > SCTT01. Next base: position 12,346 of record JACRDU010000088.1, on the reverse strand, counting down.
CGCAGATGCCGTTGAGGTAGATGTCGAGCGCGCTGATGGCCGTGTTGAAGTGCAGGGCCTCGACGTCCTCGCCGACCTTCTTGACGGTGCGGTGGCGCAGCGCGACGAGCCCGTCGCCGTCGCCCAGGCATTCGGGGCCGGCGAAGGTGACCCAGACCCGGCGCAGGAAGCGGACCCGGCCCATGATGTCCTTCATGTCCCAGGGCTTCGCGTCGGCGAACGGGCCCATGAACATCTCGTAGAGCCGGAACACGTCGGCGCCGTGCTTGTCGAGGACCTCGTCGGGGTTCACCACGTTCTTCTTGGACTTGGACATCTTCTCGACCTGCACGGCCAGCTCCTCGCCGGTCCCGCCGAGGCGGGCCTTCCCGTCGGCCCCGTGCTCGACGTCGCCGTAGCCGTGGTAGACGCCGCGCGGGTCCCGGTAGGAGAACGAGAGGATCATGCCCTGGTGGCGCAGCTTCTGGAACGGCTCCTTCGTGGAGACGAGCCCCAGGTCGAAGAGGACCTTGTGCCAGAAGCGCGCGTAGAGCAGGTGCAGCACGGCGTGCTCGGCGCCGCCGATGTAGCAGTCCACCGGCATCCAGGCCTTCTCGTTGACCGGGTCGAAGGCCTTCTCGGAGTTGCGCGGGTCCAGGTAGCGCAGGTAGTACCAGCAGGAGCCCGCCCACTGGGGCATGGTGTTGGTCTCGCGCCGGGCCGCCCCGCGGCAGGCGGGGCAGTGGGTGCTCACCCAGGAGTGGACGTCGGCCAGCGGGGACTCCCCGGTGCCGGTGGGCTTGTAGTGGCGCACGTCGGGCAGCAGGATGGGGAGCTTCTCCTCGGGGACGGGGACGATGCCGCACTGGGGGCAGTGCACGACCGGGATGGGCTCGCCCCAGTAGCGCTGGCGGGAGAAGACCCAGTCGCGCAGGCGGTAGGTGACCTTGCGCTTGCCGAGCCCCTTCTCCTCGAGCCAGGCGGCCATCTTCGCCTTGGCCTGGGCGGTGGGCAGGCCGTCGATGGCCTCGGAGTAGCAGGCGACGCCTTCCTCGGTGAAGGCCTTGTCCTTGAGCAGGGCGGGGTCGGCCTTCAGGGCCTCGGCCGGGGGCTCGACGACCTTCTTGATGGGCAGCTCGTGGCGGACGGCGAACTCCCAGTCGCGCTGGTCGTGGGCCGGCACGGCCATGATGGCCCCGGTGCCGTAGGAGGCGAGGACGTAGTCGGCTATCCAGACCGGCAGCTTGCGCCCGCTGACGGGGCTCACGGCCAGGGCGCCGGTGGGCACGCCGGTCTTGAGCTTCTGCATCTCGGTGCGCTCGAGGTCGGACTTGTGGCGGGCTGACTCGATGTAGCGCGACACCGAGCCCTTGAACTCGGTGGCCGTGATGGTCTCGACGAGAGGGTGCTCGGGGGCGAGGACCAGGTAGGTCGCGCCGTAGAGGGTGTCGGGCCGGGTGGTGAAGACGGTGACCTTGTGGGGCCCGACCGTGAAGTCCACCTCGCAGCCCTCGGAGCGGCCGATCCAATGGCGCTGCATGGCCAGAGTCGACTCGGGCCAGTCCAGCCCCTCCAGGTCGTCGAGGAGGCGCTGCGCGTAGGCGGTGATGCGCAGCTGCCATTGGCGCATGTCGCGCCGCTCGACGGCGGTGCCGCAGCGCTCGCAGGAGCCGCCGAAGACCTCCTCGTTGGCCAGGCCGGTCTTGCAGGAGGGGCACCAGTTGATGGGGATGGTGCTCTCGAAGGCCAGGCCCTTCTTGTAGAGCTGCAGGAAGATCCACTGCGTCCACTTGTAGTACTCGGGGTCGGTGGTGTCGACCTCGCGGTCCCAGTCGTAGGAGAAGCCCAAGGAGGATATCTGGCGGCGGAAGTTGGCGATGTTCTTCTGCGTGACGATGCGCGGGTGCGTGCCGGTGGCGATGGCGAAGTTCTCCGCCGGCAGGCCGAAGGCGTCCCAGCCCATCGGGTGCAGCACGTCGAAGCCCTTCATGCGCTTGAGGCGGCAGAGGATGTCGGTGGCGGTGTAGCCCTCGGGGTGGCCCACATGGAGGCCGTCGGCCGAGGGGTAGGGGAACATGTCGAGGCAGTAGAACTTCTTGTCCTTGCTCGGCGTCGCCGGGGTCTTGAAGAGGGCGGCCTCGCGCCAGCGCGACTGCCACTTGGCCTCGAGCTCGGCGAACGGGATCCTGTCGTCTGACATGGTCGTCCGGATTATACGATTTCGGCCCGTTCCCTACTCGATCATCTTCTTGAGCAACACCTGGGCCTTCTCGTTGGTCGGGTCGCGGCGCAGGACCTCTTCGAGGTGGCGCCCCGACTCCTTGAGGCGGCCCATCTCGTAGAGGGTCTTGCCCAGGTTAAGCCGCGCGTCGACCTGCTCGGGGCCGACCTCCAGGGACTTCTCCCACCAGACGATGGCCTTCTCGCGCTCGCCCATCGAATAGGCGAGGTTGCCCAGGTTGTTGAGCGGGCCGGGGCGGTCCGGGGCCAGGCGCGCGGTCAGCTCGAAGGCCCGGACGGCCTCCGGCCAGGCCTTGGCCTTCGCGTACAGGTAGGCCAGGTTCTCGGCCGCGTCGGCGTCGGCCGGGTTCTCGCGCAGGCGGGCGGAGAGCGCATCGACGGCGGCCTTGAGCTCGTCTGTGGCGTCCACGTGGAAGCCGGGCTCGGCCGACAGGCGGCGCTGGGCCAGCAGGGGCTGGGAGGCCGTGCGCGCGAAGAGCCCCAGGGCCAGCAGGCCCAGGCCCGCCAGCGCGAAGCGTCCGGGGAACTCCGGCACCGGGACGGCCTCTCCCCAGCCCAGCGCCGCCGCCGCGCCCAGGCCGAAGAAGACCAGGAACCCCGACACGCCGAAGCGCAGGTCGGGCGAGAAGAAGTTCTGCGCCAGCAGGGCGGCGACGGCCAGCAGCAGCCCGCCGACCAGCGGGCGCCGGGGCAGTTCGGGCGAGCTGGAGAAGTCCCGGAGCAGCATCAGCCAGCCGCCGACCACCCCGCCGAGCAGAGTGGCGCCGACCACCCCGGTCTCGGCGAGGACCTGCAGGTACTCGTTGTGCGCGAAGTTCACGATGACCTTGCTCTCCGGCCAGAGCGCGCGCAGCGCGGGGGAGGCGAAGGCCGGGAACTCGATGTGAAAGCGGCCCAGGCCGCAGCCGAACCAGGGATGGGCAGCCCACAGGCGCAGGGTGTCCGCCCAGATGAGGCCGTGCGTCCATTGCCGGGTGCGGAAGTGCCAGGCGGCGGCGGCGACGGCCAGGGCGACGGCCGCCGCGGCGGCGGCCCGGCGCCGGCCCTGGAGCGTCGTCAAGGCCGCCAGGCCCCCCGCCGCGGCGAGGCCGACGAACGCGGCCCGGGTCTGCGTGACCCACACCCCGGCGAAGGCCAGCGCGGCGCAGACGCCGAAGAAGGCGCGGCCTCGGGTCCGGGCGGACGCCGCCAGGGCGGCGCAGAGCGCGGCGGCGGAGGCCAGGAAGGCGGCCAGGAAGATGGGGTTCCCGAAGGTGAAGATGGGCCGGTCGGCCTGCGGGACGATGAGGAAGCCCAGGCCGCCGCGCGTTTGGAGCAGGGCGTAGGCCCCGCCCAGGGCGCCGCCCAGGCCCCAGGCCCATGCCGGGGACTCCGGCAGGCCCAGCCGGGGCAGGGTCTGCGTCGCGGCGAAGAAGGCCGTGGCCGCGAAGAGCATGCGCACCAGCTCCAGGCTGGAGACGCCCTTCTCCGGGGAGAGGGCGTGGAAGAGGAGTCCGCCCGCGGCGTAGAGCGCCACCGGCGCGTCGAGCGGCGTCCTGACCCAGCGCGCTCCAGGTCGGGCGGCCCAGGAGGCGAAGACCCAGGCCAGCGCCGCCGCCGCCCCCGCCTCGACGGCCAGGAGCTTGTAGCGCAGGATCTTCTGGTCGGGGACGAAGGCGAGCAGGGCGAAGACCGCCGCCCAGAGCACGGCCAGGCCCCAGCCCTCCAGGCCGGAGGCGGCGGCCGGCTCAGCGGCGGCGCGCTTCTTCTTTCCCATCTCCGAGCACGCCCGCCACGAGCCTGTCCTGGCGCTTGAACATCCGCCGCTTGTCCGCCGGGGCGTGGTCGTCGTAGCCGACCAGGTGCAAGGTCCCGTGCACGGCCAGGGTCACCGCTTCTTTCAGGAGGGCGTGCCCCAAGGCCTTGGCCTGGCGGCGCGCCACGCCCAGCGCCACATAGACGTCGCCGAAGGGGGCGTCCGCCTGTCCCGAGGTCTTGGGATAGGGGAAGGCGATGACGTCGGTGTCGCGGTCCCGGTCCAGGTGGCGCTTGTTGAGGGCGCGGACCTGGGCGTCGGAGGCGAACACCACGCAGAGCTCGCCCGGGCGGCGCGCCCGGGGTCCCAGCGCCGCGCGCACCCCCTTCGCGACGGCCGTCTCGCCATCGGCGCCGAGCACGCCGGCGTTGAATACGAGGACCTTCATCGCTTCTCCCTCCCTTCCGCGTCGGCCCAGACGTCGAAGGCCTTCAGGATGTCCTTCACCAATGCGTGGCGCACCACGTCCTCCTGCTGGAAGTGCACGAACTTCGCGCCCTTGACCCCGTGCAGGATGCGCTCGATGAGGACCAGGCCCGAGCGGTGCGGCCGCTCCAGGTCGATCTGGGTGATGTCGCCGGTGACGACGACCCGCGAGCCGGTGCCCATGCGCGTGAGGAACATCTTCATCTGCTCGATGGTGGTGTTCTGCGCCTCGTCGAGGATTATGAACGCGTCCTCGAGCGTGCGCCCGCGCATGTAGGCCAGCGGCACGACCTCGACCACCTCCTCCGAACGCCACAGGCGGAACTTGTCGGGGCCGAGCATCGACCAGAACGCGTCGTAGAGCGGGCGCAGGTAGGGGTTGACCTTCTCGTTGAAGTCGCCGGGCAGGTAGCCGAGCTTCTCTCCCGCCTCGACGACCGGGCGGGTGAGGATGACGCGCTGGCAGTCGCGCGCGAGGAGCGCTTTGAGCGCGCAGGCCACCGCGAGGTAGGTCTTGCCCGTGCCGGCCGGGCCCACGCCGAAGACCAGGTCGCCCCGCCCGATGGCGTCGACGTACTCCTGCTGCCGGGCCCCGCGGGGGCGCACCGCCTTCCCGTAGGCCGACACGAAGACGGCGTCGTCGGGCACCGGGGCCGTCCCCGTCGGGAACGAGGGGGAGGGGCGCTCCTCGTCCACCTCTCCGGCCCGGACCGCGTCGAGCCGCTCGCGCAGGCGCCGCACGGCCTTCTCGACGCGCTGGGGGGAGCCGCGCACCGACAGGTGGAGCTCGCGCCCGTCGGGGTCGTGGCGGACGAACATCTCCACGCCGAACTCGCGCTCGAGCCGTTTGAGCTTGGAGTCCTGCTCGCCGAGCAGGGCCAAGGCCTCGGCGTCGTCGTTGAGCTTAAGGCGTCTGGTCACCATGGGTTCCTCCGGCCGGGAGCGGTTGAGGGGCGGGCAGGCCGAGCAGGGCCGCCAGGCGGGCGGTCCCGGCCCCGTCGGCGCAGCGCGGCAGGGCGGGCCAGGCCCGGGCCCGGAGCTCCCAGAGCGGGAAGCTCAGGCCCGCGCGGCGGCCCGCATCGAGCAGGGTCAGGAGCGGGGCCAGGGTCCCGGGGCCCGGCTCGAGCGCGAAGGCCTCGGCCGCGCGCAGGGCGGCAATGCGGCAAAGCGGCGCGGCGGGCAGGGAGTCCGGGGGCGCGGCGCCGCCCAGCGCGTCCAGGGCCGCGGCCCATGCGTCGGGGGAGGCTCCGGAGCGGCGCGACAGCGCGGCGAAGGCTTCGAGGCGGCCGCGCCGCTCGGGCGTCCCGCGCTCGCGGAAGGCCCGCGTCGCCGCGCGGCGCTGCGCGGGCAGCAGGGCGTCGAGCGACCAGGAGGCCGGGCCGCAGGAGGCGTCCAGCGCGGCCCGCAAGGCGTCCTCGGTCCCGGCCAGGAAGGCCGCGTCGGCCTTGGCGGCCAGCGGGCCCCGCTCGGACGGGGTCACGGCGGCCGACCTGACCTCGAAGTCCGCGGTCCCGCGCTGGCGCACGACGGCGGCCCCCGACCAGGCCTCGAAGGTCCTGCGGTGGCGGAGTTCGACGGAAAGCACCGACAGGGAGCGCCAGGAGCGGCCGTCCGGCATGCAGCGCCGGAGCAGGGGCCGTACCTCGGCCTCCCAGACCGGCGGCGCGCAGGCGGGGCCGGCCGGGTCGGGCCCGTGAAAGAGGTGGTCGGCGGCCGCCAGGTGGGCGGCCAGGCGCGCGGCGTCCAGGCGCTCGGGGACGACTAGGCGCTGGTACACGGCCGCGGCGTTGGCAAAGGCCGTCCCCCGCGAGGGGACGCCGGAGAGCGCTTCGGTCAGGGACTTCTCGAGCGGCTCGGCGGCCGCGCGGCCCAGGGCCCGCGCGGCGCCGTCGAGCGCCCGCGCGGCGCAGCGCAGGGCCTGCACGGCGTCGGGCCCGGAGGGGTCCCGGTCCTCGAAACCCCAGCGGCCCAGCGAGCGCAGCCGCCAGAGCTCGAGGTCGGCCAGGCGCAGCGCGCGCACGGCATCGTCGGGGCGGGGGTGGCGCGCCATGACCCGGCCGAGGAAGCGCTCCTGCGCGGCGTGGGAGTGGTCGAAGGCCAGGTCCCCGGCCAGGTCCACGGCGGCGTCGGGGTCCCGGACCAGGCCGGTCCAGGCGGCGCGGGCCGCGGCCGACAGCCCGAGCGAGAGCGATTCGAGGGCGGTCCTGAGCGGCGTCCGCCGGCTCGCCGCGTCGCAGCGGACCTCGACCTCCTGCGGCGGGGGGAACAGCGCGAGGAAGTCGGCGTGGCTGGCCGCCCCCGCCGGGGCCTCGCTCTCCAGGACGGACAGCGCGCGGGCCAGGGTCCGCTCTCCGCCGGGCAGGCGCAGGCCGAAGAAGGAGGCGTCGAAGGCGGCATGGGCCAGCTGGGCGGCGTCGTTGACCCGCAGGGAGTCGACCAGCTTGGCGGCCAGCCTCTCGCCCGCCTCTTCGGGGTCTTCGGGGCCGGGGACCGGCGCCGTCCCGCCGAGGCGCGGCCGGCTCAGGAAGAGCGCCTCGGGGTCGGGGCCGGGCGGGATGAAGAAGACGGGCAGGGACAGGCCGGGCTCGTCCTTGGAGCGCCACAGGTAGGGGCGCGAGCAGTCCAGCGTCTCGGGGGCCGACTCCAGCCAGGCCGAGCCGGGGGCGCGGGTCCGCGCCGCCGCCGCGGCGGGGAGCAGGGCGAAGGAGAGCCCCTCGCGGGCGAGCAGGGCCAGGGTCGCGTCGTCGGCGGCTCCGCCGGGGGGGCGGAAGCCCGCCGCGGGGCGGCCGAAGCGGCGCCGGAAGTCCCTCAGCCCCCAGCGCACCGCCGCGCGCCGGTCGGCGGCGTCGGCCAGAGGGAGGACGAGCGGGGGGAACGCCGTGGCCGCGGCGGCGCCGCGGCCGCCGGCCGTCACGGCCTCGAAGACCTTCGGCGCGCGGCGCTCGAGCCGGGCCAGCAGCCCCGGGGCGGCGTCGAAGCCGACCAGCGCCCAGACGTTCTCGAGCGCCTGGAGGCGTCCGTCGCGCCCGCGGCGCTCGGCGCTCGACAGCGGGCCCCAGGAGAGGTGCGTGCAGCGCTCGGCCGCGTCGACGAAGGGCTCGGCGGCGGGGTCGATGTCAGGCTCTTCGGTCCAGGGGTTCTCGCTGTCGGGGTGGTCTAGGTGGAGATGGATGTGGTAGGACTTGTTCCGCACCCGGTCCCCTAGAGGGTGTCCACGATGTCGCGGATCTCGCTGTGCAGGCCGGTGAGGACCGGGGCCGCGGCGGATTTCCCGAGGGCCTTGAGGAAGTTCCGGCCCGCCAGCGCGTCCTCCGAGCGGAGCAGCGCCATGAAGGAGGCGGAGCCCAGCCCGGCTCCGTCGAGGATGGAGAGCGTCGCGCCCTTGGGCGCCCCGGCGCGCGGCGCGTCCGTCAGCGGTATCGCGCAGAACATGCGCCCCTGCCGCGCCGGGGGCTCCTTGAGCGTGCCCAGGTACAGGTCGGTCGGCGTCAGGTGCCGCCCGAGGCCGGCGTCGGCGAGCAGGGCCACGGCGGCGTGCAGGTCGGCCAGGTGCCGGCTCACGCGCAGGACGGCCAGGTCCCCCAGCGGGGACAGGCCGGTCAGGATGAAGGCGTCCGTGGCCACGCGCTCCGCGCCGCGGTCGAAGGCGCCCATGAACTCCTGGCGGGCGACGACCTTCTCGTTGGCCATCAGGGCCCGGAAGCGCGGTTCGACGCGCAGGACCTGCAGGCTGGCGTAGAGCACGCCCTCTTCAGCGGAGGTCGCTGGGGAATCGGTCATCCCTTTCTCCTCCCGGACGGTCGTCCGGGAACACGTCGATGGGGCCGGCCTTCTGTTTGCTGCGCCGCTTGCGCTCCCAGCGCTCGGGCTCGATGGTGGCGGGCCGGGGCGCGGGCCTCTCTTCTTCCTCGTCGGCGGCCGCGGCCTTCTTGGGCCGCTCGCGGCGGCCGGCCTTCTCCAGCGAGTAGCGCTCCAGAGGCTCCGGCGGGGGCACGTGCCGCCCGAGGCCGGAGGCCGAGGACGGGTCGATGAGGAGGACGGAGGCCCCTTCGGGCACCCCGGCGATGATCTGGGTCTCGTCGTAGGTCGTCACCCCGGTGGAGACCCGGATGGGGAGGTAGGCCGTCCCGTCGTGGACGATCAGGGCCTTGGTCGGGACGCTGAGCACGTCCTTGCGCACCTCGGCCTCGATGACGCCCTCCCACTCCGTGTTCGCGTCGAGCCAGGCCTCGGGGGTCAGCAGCACCGTGAAGGTCCCGCCGGGCACGACGCGCTGGCCCTGGACGTCGCGCACGAAGCGCTCGATCTTGGCGCTCTGGCGGCGGGAGGGGTCCTTCTTGGACCAGAAGGAGACGGTCTGGCCTTCGCGCACCCACTGGGTGTCCCCGGGCCGGACGCGCCCGACGAGGCGCAGCTTGCCGGCCGCCTCGGCCAGCAGGCCGCCGGCCCGGACCATGGTGCGCGGGGTCGCGTAGACCTTGACGACGAAGCAGCGGCCGGGGCAGGCGATGGGCACCGGCTGGAAGACCCGCTGCCAGCGGTCCTCGAGCACGGAGCCCGGGGTCGTCGAGTTGGCGTCGACGAGCGCCGCCATCTCGTTGGTCAGCAAAGTGCCGATGGGGTCGCGCTCGTCGGACCAGCTGTTGGGGGCCTTGTCGACGGTCTCGATGCGGCCTTCGATGGTGGACTTGAGGCGGTACACCTGCTCGGGGCGGACGGTGCCCTGCACATGGACGAGCAGCTTCATGACCCCGCGCCGGACGGCGGACACCGCCACCGGCGCGGTCGACGGCGCGAGCTCCGCCGCGCGGGCGGAGGCTCCCAGCAGGAAGGCCGCGCTCAGGAGGACAACGGCGCGCACGCCTTCTCCTTCTGCGCGTCGAGCCGCGCGTTGGACCCTTTCCATACGTTGGCCAGGAAGGCCTCGTAGGTCCACGGCGCGCAGGCCGCGAAGTGGGCCGACAGGGCCTCGGCGAAGCGCTGGATCTCGGCCTGGGCGTGGCCGTCGGCGCGCAGGCTCAGGAAGTTCATGAGGCTGCGCGCGTTGACGGTCCAGTAGAACTCGGTGTAGAGGTTGACCGGCAGTACCATGCGCGCCATCTCCCGCGCCACGCCGGCCTTGATCATGGCCTCGTAGACCTTGAACGACTGGGCGACGGCGGCCTTGAACTCCTTGGAGAGGGCCGCGTGGTCGAGCTCCTCGGAGCGCACCGAGCCCTGTTTGTTCTTGAAGTCCTGGGCGCGCCAGGCCTCGGGGAAGTAGAAGTCCTCGGCGGTCTGGGTGTAGCGGAAGCTGATCTCGTTGTAGGCGGCGAAGCGGTGGCGGAACCACTGCCGGGCCACGAAGATGGGGCACTTCACGTGGAACTTGAAGAGGGCGTGCTCGAAGGGGGTCAGGTGCTGGTGCTTGAGCAGGTAGGCGATGAGCTTCTTGTCCTTCTCGTCGCCCTTCGAGGTCCCGGCGTAGGAGACGCGCGCGGCCTGCACCACGCCCTCGTCGCCGCCCATCGTCTCGACGAGGCGCACGAAGCCCTTGTCCAGCACCTTGATCTCTTTCATCGCGTCCCTCCTGGCTCCCATTCTAGCGGTTCTGGCCCCACGGATTCGCCCCGCGGCCGCGCTCCTGGGGCGGCAGCGCCTCGGGGTTCTTGAAGCGGGCCTGGTCGGCCTCGCCCGACAGGGCCGAGGCCTTCTCGGCCGCCCAGCGGGCGATGGACTCGTCGGGGAGCAGGCCCTTGTCCACCCAGCGCAGGAAGGGGTTCTCGAGCACGCGCTTCCAGGCCCGGCTCGAGCCGTCCTGGGTCAGGAGATAGGGGACGACGGCCACGCGCCCGGAGCGGGTCAGCCCCTGCACGAGGTCCTTGAGGCCCTTCTGGGACTCGGACCCCTGGCGCGGCTTCTCCCGGGTCGGCGGGCGCAGCAGCCAGACGCGCGCGCCGCCCAGCCCCGCCGCCTTCTCGAGGCGCTTGGCGTGGGCCTCGACGGTGGCGAGGCGCGCGGCGTTCTCCGCGTCGTTCTCGGCGCCCGTGCCCAGCAGCAGCACCGTCTCGGGCTTGCCGCGGCGCGCGCCCTCGCGGCTGCGCGCCTCGAGCGCCGTGCTGACCACGGCGGCGGTGCCCAGCGGCGTCCCCAGCACCAGCGCCGCTTTGGCCTTCACGCGCGGCACCACGCGCTGCGACATGCCCCAGGACTCCATGAACTCGCGAGACGGGAGCTTGCCGATGCCGAGCAGGTACTTGAGCTGCTCGAGCTCCTTGGACTCGGCGTAGAGGAAGAGCGGGACGACGACGATCTTGCGCACGCGCGAGGCCTGCAGGCGGTCGACGGCCTTCTGGATGTCCTTGGGCTCCAGGGAGCCGGAGAAGGCGTCCACCCGCACCGCCTTGCCCAGGCGCTTCTTGACCTGGGAGACGAAGAGGCTCCAGTCCGAGCCGGCGTCGGGGCCGACCAGCAGCACCGCGTAGGGCTGCTCCGACCAGGGGGACGACGCCGCGGGAGCGGCGGCGGCGGGGGCGGCGGCCAGCAGGCCGGCGAGCAGGAGGGTCCGGCCCGTCGCGCTGCGCTCGGTCACCCGGCGATTCTAACAAACATGGGAGCCGGCGGCCGAAGCCTCAGAAGCGCGCTGAGAGGCTCAGGCGCTGCGCGTCGCCGAGGTCGCCGAAGGGCGTGAAGGAGTAGTCCGCCCCGAAGGACTTCAGGCGGAATCCCAACCCTGCCCCGAGGCCGCCCAGCATCCCCATGGACGGGGAACGATTGCCCGAGTTGGCGGCGTAGCCCGCCCGCAAGGACAGCGCCCCGAGGAAGGCGTACTCGGTGCCCAGGGCCAAAGAGGTGCGCTTGTCGTTGGGCTCGTGGCGTATGTCGAGGGCGATTCCCAGGACGCCCGCCAAGCGGTAGGCGGCCCCGGCCGACACCATCAAGGGCAGAGCGTCCTCCTGTTCCAGGAACTTCATGCCCTGGCCGAGGTTGCGCACGGCCATCCCCAGGCTGAGCGGACGACCGGAGAGCTCCTTGCGCACGCCCAGGTCCACGGCCACGGTCTGGGCAGAGTAGGGGCCTATTTCACTGCGCAGGAACTTGAGCGTCCCCCCGGCGGAGTACCCAGACAAGCTCCGCGCCAAAGTGAGCCCGTATGCAGCGTCGGACGCTTCGAAAGATCCGGCCTGGCTGCGGTTGGCGGCGCGCGCCTCGATGCTCCCGACCGAGAGCCTGACGGCCGATACGCCCAAGCTCCCATACCGTGTGGGCGCCCCGAAGGCCAAAGCGTCGAAGCGCGTCCCGGCCAGCCACTCGGCATGTCCGGCCGAGAGTTCGCGCCGTCCCAACTTCGACAAACCAGCCGGGTTGAAGAAGACGCTGTCGGCCGAGCCCGCCGAGGCGCTCATGGCCCCGCCCAAAGCGGCCGAGCGGGCGGAGGGGTCGATCTTCAGAAAGGCCGCTCCAGAGTCGAGCGAGGCTGCAGAAGCGGGCATGCCCAAGAGAGAAATCAGGAGCAGGGCTTTCATCGCACCACCGCCAATTTTCCAACACGCTTGATGGGCGCGTTGCCTGCCTTCTCTGCCGTTATGGTGTAGAGGTAGACCCCCGAGGGAATGTGCCCCGCCCAGGAATATTCGTAGGCGAAGTGGGCGCCCGAGTCGTCGTTCACCACCGACGGGCTGCCGTCCAAAGTCGTTTCGTGCACCGGTGTGCCCGCTATGTCATAGATGCGGATGGTCACCCTGTCGGCCTTGCCCACGGCGACATGGATGGTGGGCTTCTGGCCGCCCACGGCGGGGTTGGGGAAAGCGTAGACCGAGCGCAAAGAGAAAGTCGCTTCCGGGTCGGCCAGCAGAGACGCCGCCCTCATCGGCGCCAGGACCTGGTAGAGCGAGAAGTGCGGCTCATGACGGGATACTGTGGGCT
>JACRDU010000086.1 GCA_016218495.1 Elusimicrobiota bacterium | reverse complement strand
TCCTCGCCACGTACTCCCTCCTGGCCGACGGACTCATCCGTATACCTCCCAGAAAAGCCCTCGCATGGGGGACTTGTTCGGGGACATCTTAGGTGAGTTGACGAGCCAGAATTGGGGGACATCTTACGTGAGTTGAAGCGACTTCTTGACGGCGCCGCCCCCTTAGGGCAGACTATCCCGGATGCGGCCCGAAGCCCCCGCCGATTTCGACGCCGGACTGCCGCGCCCCGCGGTCCTGTGCACGGTCGTGAAGGTCACCGGCTCCGCGCCGCGCGGGCCGGGCGCCCGGATGTGCGTGACCCAGGCGGACTTCCTCGGCACCCTGGGCGGCGGCGAGCTGGAGCGCCTCGTCATCGAGGCCGCGCGCGCCATGCTGGCCGACCCGAAGGCGGGGCCGCTCCTGCGCGAGCTGGTCCTGTGCAAGGAGACCGGACAATGCTGCGGCGGCCGCGTGGAGGTCTTCCTCCAGCCGCTCAAACGGCGCCGGACGGTCCATCTCTTCGGCGGGGGGCATGTGGGACGGGCCGCCGCCGAGGTCCTCGCCGGCACCCCGCTCGAGGTCGTGGTGGTCGACCCCCGCCCGGAATGGACCGCCGGCCTTCCGCCCGGCGTGAGGGCGGCGGCCGTCGACCCGCTGGAATACGCGCGCTCACGCTCCTGGGGGCCGCTCGACGCCGTCTGCATCTGGACCTTCTCGCACGACCTCGACCTCGCCCTGGTGCGCCACCTCCTGCCCCAGCCCGTCGGGTGGCTGGGCCTCATCGGCTCCGAGCACAAGGCCAAGGTCTTCCAGGCCCGCCTGCTCGGGGGGGGCGGCGCCCCGGAGGGCGGCTGGGAGGAGGCCTGGGGGGAGCGCATGCACTGCCCGATCGGCCTCCCGCTGCGCTCGAAGAACCCCAAGGTCATCGCCGTCGCCGCCGCGGCCGAGCTGCTGCAGGATTGGGGCGCCTTCGAGGAGGAGGGATGAACCGCTTCCTCGTCTATCTGCTCGCCGCCGGGCTGGGCCGGCGGGCCGGCGGCCCCAAGGCCTGGATGGAGTTCGGCGGCAAGCCCATGCTCCGGCGCCACCTGGAGTTCCTCGTCCCCCGCTTCGCCCCGCAGTCCCTGGCCGTCTCGGTCCAGGAGTCCTGGCGGGACCGCTGCCTGAGCATGAACGCGCAGGTGCGCTGGGTGTCCGTCGACCCGGCCGCGACCGCCCTGGCGGCCCTGCAGGCGCTGCTGCGCGAGACCCCCCTGTCGCGCTGGGCCTTCGTCTACCATGTCGACATGCCGGTTTGGAATGAGGAGCTGTTCTTCACCCTGGCTTCGTTCATCCCGAAGGGGGGGGCCGACGCCTACGAGGCCGTCGTCCCGATGCACGGCGGCCGGGGGGGGCACCCCATCCTGATCTCCCCGGCCCTTGAGGAGCCGCTGCTGGCCCTCGACCCGGCCAGCGAGCGCCTGGACGCCTTCCTGCGCGGGCGCCGGGTCCAGCGGCGCGAGGTCCCGCACGCCTGCGTTCTCGAGAACTGGAACGAGGGGACCCATGGCTGAGCTGCGCCCCTATCCGCTGTCCCGGCTGGTCGCCCGCGCCCGGCGCGAGCTGGCCGCCAGGGACTGCGTCTTCGACCTGCCGCGCCGGAAGTTCTTCACGGGCGCGGCGGGCAAGGACCTGTCGGTCTCCTTCCACGGCCGGCGCGCTTCGACCCCTTTCGGCCCCGCGGCGGGCCCTCACTCCCAGCTGGCGCAGAACATCGCGCTGTCGTGGCTGGCGGGCGCGCGCATCATCGAGCTCAAGACCGTCCAGGTCAAAGACGACCTGGCCATCCCGCGCCCGTGCATCGACATGCAGAACGTGGGCTACAACGTGGAGTGGTCGCAGGAGCTCAAGGTCTCCGAGTCCCTCGACGAGTACGTGAAGGCCCGGATGCTGGTGGCGGTGCTGCGGCGGGAGCTGGCCCTGCCCGAGGCGCTGTGCGACACGGTCTTCGACATGAGCGTCGGCTACGACCTGGCCGGCATCCGCTCGGAGAAGGTGCAGGGCTTCCTGCGCGGGCTGATGGACGCCAAGCCCCATATCGACCGCCTGCGCGCCGAGCTGCCGCCGGAGCTGCGCGACGTCGAGGTGGCGCCGCGCGTCTCGGACACCTTGACCCTCTCCACCTTCCACGGCTGCCCTCCCGACGAGATCGAGCGCATCCTCGAGTTCCTGCTCGCCGAGATGCGGCTCAACTGCATCGTCAAGCTCAACCCCACCTTGCTCGGGCCCGTCGAGCTGCGGCGCGTGCTCCACGACGTGCTCGGCTATCCGCGCGAGGTCGACGTCCCCGACGCGGCCTTCGAGAAGGACACCAAGTGGGAGCAGGCCTGCGGCTTCGTCTCGCGGCTCTCGAAGAAGGCCGCGGCGCTGGGCCTGGGCTTCGGCGTCAAGTTCACCAACACCCTGATCGTCCGCAACCACCGGGACTTCTTCCCGAAGGCGGAGAAGGAGATGTACCTGTCGGGCGCGCCGCTGCACGCGCTGGCGATACGGCTCACGGCCAGGTTCCGGGCCGAGTTCGGGGACTCGGTGCCGATCTCCTTCTCGGCCGGCATCGACCGCGGGAACTTCGCCGACGCCGTGCGCCTCGGCCTGGCGCCCGTGACGGTCTGCTCGGACCTGCTCAAGCCCGGCGGCTACGCGCGGGCCGCCGGCTACTTCGAGGAGCTGGTCAAGGCCATGGACGCGGCGGGGGCGGCCGACCTGGCGTCGTTCACGGCGGGGCGCCTGGAGCGGACGAAGCAGTACGCCGAGCGCGTGCTGAGCGAAGGCCGCTACGCCTACGCGCGCAACAAGGAGGTCCCCAAGAAGGTCGCCTCCACCCTCAAGCTCTTCGACTGCCTGACCTGCGACAAGTGCGTGCCGGTCTGCCCCAACGACGCGAACTTCGCATACGACCTGCCGCGCATGAGCATCCCGCTCACCGCCGTCCGCAAGGGCCCGGCGGGTTGGACCAGGCTCGACAAGGGCAGCCTGGCCCTGGAGAAGAAGCACCAGCTGGCCAACTTCGCCGACTTCTGCAACGAATGCGGGAACTGCGACGTCTTCTGCCCGGAGCTCGGCGGCCCCTATGTCCTCAAGCCGCGCTTCTTCGGCAGCCTAGAGGCGTGGCGGGAGACCCGGCACCGCGACGGCTTCTTCGTCGAGCAGGCAGAGGGGAAGGTGCGGGTCCACGGCCGCTTCGACGGCCGGGCCTACTCGATGGAGACCGACGGGGCCCGGGCGTCCTACTCAGGGGAGGGCTTCCGCGTGGCCTTCAGCTGCGCCGACCCCGAAGGCACCGTCTCCGGCGACGCGCTAGGCGAGGTGGACCTGACCTACTGGCGCCTGATGGACATCCTCTCCAAAGCCGTCCTCGACCCCCGCGCCCCCAACTACGTCAATTGTTGACTTGTCAGTTGACGGCGGGGGAAGGGTCCTTCTCGCCGGGCGCTGGGTCGGTGGTGGGGTCGAGCATCCACTGCTCCGTGCTGGGGTCCTCGATGCCCAGGTCCAGCCCTTCCCCTTTGGCGTCGCGCGCCGCCTTCTTGAGCTTGCGCATCGAGGCGTGGGACAGCTTGGCCCCGTCCTTCTCGAGCGAGCCGAGCAGGTCGGCCATCTCTGCCGAGACGCCGCCCTGCTGCTTGGTGAGGTAGCCGACGATGGTCTTGGCCATGTCGGAAGTGACGCCCAGCTGCCCGTCTCCGGACATGTTCCAGAGCTCTTCGTTGAGCCCCTGGAATTCGGCGCGGTCCTTCTCGGGGAGGCGCTCGGCGTTGGCGGCGGCGGCCTCGCGAGAACGGCGTTTCTGCTTCCCGACCTTGGAGTCGTCTTCGGCCGTACCGTCGGCGGCCTCGTCCGTGCTGGCGCGCTCGGGGTGGCGGGCGAGGTATTCCCGCACTTCTCCGCGCTGGAAGTCGCCCAACGCCTCGGCGTTCCCCTTGAAGCCCGTGCGCTTGCCCGCCTGACAGCCCATCAAGGCCTTCAGGGTGGGCGGTTCGTTGAAGCCGAGCTTGGTCTTCGTGACGCAGGCAGGAAGAGGCGCCGCGGAGGCGGAGACGGAGACGGCCAAGGCCAGCAGGGTGGAGGCGAGCATGCCCTCAGTATGTCCCCGCGCGGCACGGAATGCCAGGGGGTCAGCGGCAGGCTTTGAAGACGAGGTGGGAGGGGTTGACGTCCTCGGCTTGGTGCGGGGTGGAGAGCAGATGGTCGGGGGCGCCGGGCTTCCCTGCCGAGAACCCCGCGGCCTTCCCGCCGTCGTAGAACACCGCTTCCACCGCGCCCAGCTCGAGCGCCGCCTGGGCCAGCGCGGCCAGCCCGGCGCCCGGAGAGCGGGGCGCGTGGAGGACGACGAGCGCTCCGTCCTGCCTCACGCCTAGCGCCGTGCGCCCGGTGGTCCGGGACAGTACGTCGGGGGGGAAGGACGGCCCCCAAACGCCCGGCTCTGCTCGGTTCGCATCAAGGGTCGGCCGCCCCTGGTAGACGAGCAGGCCGGCCACGCCGAGGAACTGGCTCAAGCCCGCCGTGCGGGCCTGCTGGCCGGTGTAGACCTTGGCCGCACCGGCCCCATCGATTCCGACGCCCCAGCGCTGCGCCAGGTCTATGAGTCGGCCGTCGGAGGCCTTCACCTTGTCCTGCGGCGGGCGGGCCGCCGCCCGGCCGCCTACGACGGCGTCGGCCAGCGGTTTCAGCCCCTCCGCGGTGGAGGCGAAGAAGGTCCCGTTGGTGACGACGGCTCCGAGGCGGGCGGCCTTGGCGAAGCTCTTGGCGCCGAGGTCGACCCGGAAGTTCGAGCCTGGGTCCTCGATGACGGCGGAATAGAACCCCTTGTACGGCCCCCAACACGTCTCGGCGGCGGCGGGGGCGGCCGCGAGCAGGGCGGCTGTCAGGAAGGCGGCGGTCTTCAAAGCGGGTTGCGTCCGCGCTCCAGCGTGGTGCGCAGGTCGAGGTACCACTGCCCCTCGACGCGCTTCCAGTAGAGCATCGCCTCGGGGTCGCGGGTCTCCTTCTTGTTGAGGATGTTGACCGTGGAGGTGACCTTCACCTTCGCCCGCGTCTTCGTCGAATCCAGCTCGACGAAGTCGACCCGGACCTCTCGCACGTCGAGGTTCTCGGGGGGGATGAGGAAGAAGTCCTCCAGCATCTTCGGGATGTCCGGGCGCTCCTTGAGGTCCAGCGCGTGGTGGAAGGCGGCCGCCTCGCGGAACTCCTTGAACTTGAGGCACTCCATGAAGCGCAGCGACTTCTGACGGAGCAGGCGCTGGTCGCCGCCGAGCTCGATGCCGGGGATGTTCCCGTTGAGCGCCAGGAACCCCGCTCCGGCGGCGGCGGCGACGAAGATGACGAGGGCGAGGAGCTTCTTCATGCGTCGTCCCAGCGCAGCTTGGCGGCGGCCACGGACAGCAGGACGGCCGTCCACAGGCCCAGGAACAGCACCGCGGCGCCCTGGTCCGTCCATTCTATGTCATTGCGGGCCGTTTCCAGGGCGTCGTAGCACCATTTCGTCAGGGTCAGGCGGTGAATCGCCTTAGGGACGGTGCGTTCCACCGCTTCCTGGAGGAGGAGCCTCGAGAACACCACCTGAGGGATGAGGAGGATGGGCACGGCGACGACCGCTCCCTGCGGCGAGCGCGAGAAGGCTGAGACCGCCAGGCCCAGGGCGGAAGCGGCCGTCCCGGTGGCGGTGAGGGCGATGAAGTAGAGGGCGCGAGAGACCCAAGAGGAAGGCAGGTGCATCAGGTTGCCCGCGGAGACCAGCAGGAGGAGGGCCTGCAGCGCGGCCAGCGCCGTCAGCACGGACATCTTGGAGAGCAGGTAGGCGCGGATATCGAGCTCGAACATCCGCTCGCGGTCGAACACCGCGCGCTCCTGGACGATGGCGGTGCAGGAGTTCATGCAGCCCATCCAGAGCGCCGCGATGGTCATCACGAAGTGCACCGCCGGGGTGGGCTCGGCGCTGCGCCAGGCCAGGCCGATGAAGGCGCCGATGGCCGGCGCCTGGACGAGCAGCGCCAGCAGCGCCCCGGGCGCGCCGGCGTGCACGGCCAGCGCGCGGTCGGTCAGGATGTCGAGCTGGGAGCGGAAGCCGGGGCGGGCCATCAGGGCAGCACCGCCCGGGCCGAGAGCGGCGAGGCCCGCCAGCGCGCGGCCCAATCCTCGGCGTCGGCGCCGCGCAGGACGCGGAAGACCTCGGCCGGAGCCGGGGCGCCGAAGTGCGCGAGCATCTCCGGCAGCCTGCCGCAGAAGACGACCCGCCCCTTCATCAGCAGCACGACCGAGTCGTAGTCGCCCAGGTACTCCATGCTGTGGGTCGTCATCACGACGGTGCGGCCGTTCTCGGCGAGGCGCTTGAGGAGCTTGACGAGGTCCCCTTCGGTGCCCGGGTCGAGGCCGGAGGACGGTTCGTCGAGGACGAGGATGTCGGGGTCGGCGACGAGCTCGACGCCGATGTTGACGCGCTTGCGCTGCCCCCCGGAGAGGCGGCGGATGCGCACCGAGAGGCGTTCGTCCAAGCCCAGCAGCTTGGCCACCGACCCGACGCGGCGCTCCAGCATGTCGGGGGGCATGCCGTCGTCGAGCCGCAGGCGCGCGGAGTAGGCCAGGGCCTGGCGGACGGTCAGCGCGGCGTGGACGACGTCGTCCTGGGGTACGTAGCCGAAGCGCGAGCGGTAGGCGCGCCGGGAGTCCCAGATGGGAGCGCCGTCCGCGGTCACGGCCCCGCGCGAGGGCTTGAGCAGGGCCGACAGGCATTTGAGGACGGTCGTCTTGCCGCTGCCCGAGGGCCCGATGAGGGCGGTCAGCTGGCCGGGGCGGACCAGGAGGTCGACGTCGGTGATGATGGGCGTGCGTCCGGCCTTCCAGCTCACCGAGTCGAGGCGCAGATGGGGCGCGAGCTTCATCGGGCGGCGCTAGAGCGGGTAGGTCTCCATGTATTCGGCGATGTGGTAGGGGAGCTTGAGCTCGGAGGAGACGCGCTTGGACATGGCCTCCAGGCCCTCGTTCTCGCCGTGGACGAGGACGACCTTCTTCGGGGGGACCTTGGCCGAGCCCAGCCAGCGGATGATGTCGTCGGAATCGCCGTGGGCGGACAGGCCGTTGATGGCCCGCACCTGGGCGCGGACGGGGATGACCTCTCCGTGCATCTTCACGCTGGGCGTCCCCTCGAGCAAGGCCCGGCCGCGGGTGCCGGCGGCCTGGTAGCCGACGAGGAGCACGAGGTTGCGCTTCTCCGGCAGGCGGTTCTTCAGGTGGTGGACGACGCGGCCCGCCGTGGCCATGCCGCTGGCCGAGATGATGATGGCCGGGCCGTCGAGGTCGTTGAGCTTCTTGGAGTCCTGCGCCTTCTTGACCATGTGCGTGGTCCGGGCGCGGATGGGGCAGTCCTTGGAGGAGCGCAGCAGGTCGACCTTGAGGTTGTGCTCCTTGCCGAAGCGGCAGTAGATCTCCGTGGCGTCGGTGGCCATCGGGCTGTCAACGTAGACCGGGACGTCGGGCAGGCGGCCCGAATCCTGGAGGCGGCGCAGGTGGTAGAGCAGGACGGTGGTGCGGCCCACGGCGAAGGCCGGGATGACGACGACGCCGCCGCGCTTGAGGGCCGGCACGATGTGCTCGGCCAGCTGGTCTTCGACGGGCCGATGGTCCTGCTTGCGCCCCCCGTAGGTGGACTCGACCAGGACGGCGTCGAGCCCGTCGGGCAGGGGGGTGGGCCCGCGCATCACGGCGTTCGAGTATCCGCCGAGGTCTCCGGAGCAGACGATGCGCCGGCCTTCGAAGCGCAGCTCGACGAAGGCGGCGCCGAGGATGTGCCCGCTGGGGTGGAAGACGGCCTCGATGCCCTTGGCCACATCGAACGGCCGGTCGTAGTCGACGGCCTTGAGCTGCAGCAGCGCCCGCTCGCCGTCTTCGCGGGTGTACAGGGGCAGGGCGGGAGAGTGCTTCGAATAGCCTTCCTTATTGGCGTAGCGCGCCTCTTCCTCCTGCAGATGGCCGGCGTCGGGCAGCAGCAGCCCGAGGAGCTCCCGGGTGGCGGTGGTGCAGTACACCGGCCCCTGGTAGCCCTGCTTGATCAGGCGCGGGAGTCCCCCGGTGTGGTCGATGTGGGCGTGCGTGAGCAGCACCCCGTCGACCTTTACGGGGTCGAGCGGCAGCGGCGCCCAATTGCGCTGGCGCAGATCCTTGAGGCCCTGGAACAGGCCGCACTCGACGAGCGCCTCCTGCTCGGAGGCCCGGATGAGGAATTTCGACCCAGTGACCGAACGCGCAGCGCCGAGGAATTGGATGGAGGGTGCCATCCCCCATTGATACGCCCGCCCCGCATTTTAGTCAAGGGGTCAGCGCTCCATGTTCCCGGACTTTTGACGAGTTGTACCCCCAACGACACGTGCCCCCCGCGGGGGGGCCCGGGCTCGCAGGCTAACATGCCTGCGAGCGGTTGAATTGCACGTCTGAAGCGGTAGAATCGTGCGTCTCGGTATTG
>JACRDU010000087.1 GCA_016218495.1 Elusimicrobiota bacterium | reverse complement strand
GGCGAGCGCTGCATGGCCATAGCCGTGGCCGTGCCGGTGGGCAAGAAGACCGCCGACGCCCTGGTCGAGAAGCTCAAGGAGCGCCTGGCCGGCCTCAAGGTGGGCTCCCCGCTCGACAAGGACTCCGACATGGGCCCGCTGGTCACCAAGGAGCACCGCGACAAGGTGGCCTCCTACGTGGACATCGGCGTGAAGGAGGGAGCCAAGCTCGTCGTCGACGGGCGCGAGGTCAAGGTGAAGGGCCATGAGAAGGGCTTCTTCCTGGGCGGCTGCCTGCTCGACGGGGTCAAGGCCGGCATGCGCGTCTACAAGGAAGAGATCTTCGGGCCCGTGCTCTCGGTGGTGCGCGCCAAGGACTTCGAGGAGGCCCTGAGCCTGCCCAGCGAGCACGAGTTCGGCAACGGCGTGGCCATCTTCACGCGCGACGGCGACGCCGCGCGCGAGTTCGCCGCGCGCGTGCAGGCCGGCATGGTCGGCGTCAACGTGCCCATCCCGGTGCCGCTGGCCTTCTACTCCTTCGGGGGCTGGAAGAACTCCGCCTTCGGCGACTCCAACCAGCACGGCATGGACGGCGTGCGCTTCTGGACGCGCACCAAGACCGTCACCTCGCGCTGGCCGGCCGGCATCCGCAAGGGCGCCGAGTTCACCATGCCGACGATGAAGTAGGGCCCCTACTCGTCGCGCAGGGCCCTGACCGGGTCCAGGCGCGAGGCCCGGTAGGCCGGGACGACGGAGAACAGGCCCGCCACGGCCCCGGCGAAGGCCAGGGCCGCCGGGAGATGCCACCAGCACAGGGCCGCCAGCGCCTCCGCACCCTCCTCGGCCAGGTACCTGAGCCCGCCCATCCCCCCCAGCACGCCCCCCGCGCCCCCGATGACGCCGAGCAGGACGGCCTCGGTCATGAACTGCACCAAGATGTCGCCGCGGGTGGCCCCCACCGAGCGGCGCAGCCCGATCTCGCGCGTGCGGGAGAATACGGTCGCCAGGGTCACGTTCATGATGCCGATGCCGCCGGCCAGCAGCGCCACGCAGGCCACGGCCAGCAGGCCCGCGGCGGCCTGGCGCGTGCTGGCCATCATGTTCGCGACCACCTCTTGGAAGTTGCTGACCGAGTAGTCCGCCACGCCGCGGTGGCGCTCGGCGAGCAGGCCCTCGATGCGGCGCAGCACGCGCGGGATGGTCTCCAGGCTGCCCGTCTCGACGGTGATCTGGTCGACGGCGTCGAGCGCCTTGCTGGCCTCCGCCGGGACCAGGTAGCGCTGGGCCGTGCTCAGCGGCACCAGGATGTTGCCCTGCCCCATGTGGCTCCAGCGCGGGTCGCGGTCCTGGGGCGGGTTCTTGAGGACGCCGACGACGGTGTAGAGCCCGTCGCCCACCTGCAGGACCCGGCCCAGCATGTCCGCGCGCTGCACGTAGTCGTCGAAGACGCCGCGGCTGCCGAAGCGCCCCCACCAGTACGGCTTCGGCCCGACCCAGCCGCCCGGCTCGATGACGATGCAGACCCGCGCGGCCGCGGCCATGTCGTGGGAGCTGAAGAACCGCCCGCGCTGGGTGTACACCCAGCCGCGCCGGCGCCAGTCCAAGGTGATGCCCGACACATAGACGTCCGCGGCCACCGGGCCGTCGGCCATCTTGGTCCGCACGGTCAGCCGCGGCGAGACCATGTAGACCCAGGGCAGGGCGGCGCGGATGGCGTCGGCGTCCGCGCTGGTCAGGCCCCGCGAGAGCGACGGCGGCGGCCCGCCGGCCGGGGGCTCCTCCTTGCGCACGTCGATGCGCCCCTTGCCGGAGAGCGCCCAGCTGCGGTCGCGGCGCCCGTACATGAGGTTGAGGTTGCCGAACGCGTAGAGGCCGGAGGCCACGCCGAAGGAGATGGCGAGCAGGCTCAGGAGCGACCTGGTCTTGTGCGACCAGAGCTCCGCGAACCCGGTGGCGATGGATTCCCCGACGACCATGGCATCTGAGGATAGCCCTCAGACGCCCCCCGCGCCACCGGCTACGGGTCGGAGAGCGACTTCCCCGTCATCGGCACGAAGCGCACCGGCATCAGGCTCCGGCGCTCCAGGCCCTTGTCGGTCTTGCGCAGCACCCAGAGCGACTGCTCGTAGGTGTCGGCCTCCCCGCCGTCGGGGCCCACGGGGATGACCAGCCTCCCGCCGACGCGCAGCTGCTCCACCAGCGGGGCGGGCACCTTCTGCGGCGCGCAGGTGACGATGACGGCGTCGAAGGGGGCCGCCTCCGGCCAGCCGGCGTAGCCGTCGCCGATGCGCAGGCGCACGCGGCCGTAGCCCAGCTCCGCGAGCAGGGCGGCGGCCCGCTTCCCCAGCCCCTCCAGGATCTCGATGGAGTACACCTCGGCGCCCAGTTCGGCCAGCACGGCGGCCTGGTAGCCCGAGCCGGTGCCCACCTCGAGGACCTTCTCGCCGGGCTTCAGGTCCAGGGCCTGGGTCATCGCCGCGACGATGTAGGGCTGGGAGATGGTCTGGCCCTCGCCGATGGGGACCGGATGGTCGGCGTAGGCCTGGGCCCGGGCCGCCTTGGGCACGAAGAGGTGGCGCGGCACGCGGCGCAGCGCCGCCAGCACGCGCTTGTCGGTGATGCGGTACGGCTCGGGATAGGACTCCAGCTCGTTCACCAGGGCCTCCCTGGCCCCCCGGGTCGGGTCCTCGGGGCGCGCCCCCGCCGCGGCGAGGACGAGCGCGACACCCAGGAGCGCCGGCCCGCGCCTCATGCCCATAGGATACACCCGGAAGCCGGGTCCGCCATGCGCGAGGCTGTAAATTAGTTGTAGCCGAACAGCATCGAGTAGATGATGAGGACGACCAGGGTGATGCCCACGCACAGGCAGGTCAGGCCGAACACGTGCAGCAGCCGCATGCGCTCCTTGGAGACTGGCGCCGTCATGCGCCTCTCGAGCTCGCCCGAGGCCAGGAGCTCCTCGTACTCGCGCGGGCGGTCGTGCTTGAGCTCGGAGAGCGAGGTGTAGCCGGTGAAGATGACCGGGTCCATCGGGAAGGCGTCGGGGCGCAGGTGGGTGTTGAAGAAGTGGATGGTGAAGATGAAGCCCGCCGCCAGCAGGGCTTCGTCGGAGTGGATGATGGTGGCCACGTTGATGAGCCAGCCGGGCAGGAGCCGGGTGAACACCTCGGGGAACCACAGCAGCATGCCCGTGGAGCCGATGATGGCCACGCCCCAGAACACCGCGAAGTAGTCGAACTTCTCCCAGTAGGTCCAGCGCCCGTAGCGCGGCCGCGGGCCCCGGCCCAGGAACCACTTCATCGTCCCGATGAACTCCCACAGGTCGTCCAGCGACGGGACCAGGGAGGCGGGGCTCAAGACCACGCCGAGCAGGGTCAGGCCCTTCTCCTTCTTATAGCGGAAGAGGAAGTAGAGGTGCGCGGCGAAGTAGCCGAAGGTGATGACGGCGCAGAAGCGGTGGATGGCTCCGGCGGCCGACACCCCGCCCACCAGGTCCGCGAGGAAGGCGGCCCAGCGCATGTTGGCGAACTTGACCATCATGCCCGTGATGGCCAGGCCGAAGAAGCTGATGATGACGGAGAGATGGAGCAGCCTCTCCCTGAGCTCGAAGCGCACGAACTGGCGCGGCTCGTCGGCGACGTGCTCGGCCCGCTTCTCCTTGAGGCGCTTGAACGACTGGGGCAGCCAGAGCAAAGTGTGCACGCCGAAGAAGGCGAAGGTGCCGACCAACAGCAGGGCCATGCCCCAGAAGGTGAAGAAGAGGATGGGGTACTTGTAGCGGTTGTGGTGCGTGGCGTGCGTCAGGTAGCCCACGAACTGGCGGTTGGAGCCCGGGTGGCACTTCGCGCAGGTGGCGATGACGTTCTCGCGGCTCAGGCGCGACTCGGGGTTGCTGGGCTTGAGGATGTCGTGGGAGCCGTGGCAGTCAGAGCACTTGGCCGACTTCTCCGAGCCCAGCTGGAAGGCCTTGCCGTGGTAGGTGGAGAAGTAGGTCTCGGAGACCTCCTTGTGGCAGGAGCCGCACTGGAACAGCACCTCGTGGCGGAACTTGTCCTTCTCCACGCGGGCGATCTGGTGGGCCGAGTGGCAGTCTGCGCAGACCGGCAGGCGCTCCTTGGTCTTCGTGACGAACGGGCTGTGCGTGCTCTTGGCGAACTTCTCGTAGATGCCCTTGTGGCACTTCGCGCAGGTCAACGAGAGGTTCGCCTTGTTGACCGAGGAGCGCTCGTCGGAGGCCGGCAGCTCGCGGTGCGAGGTGTGGCAGTCCACGCAGACCGCCGCGGAGACCAGGCCGCTCTCCATCACGCCCTTGCCGTGGGTGCTCTTCATGTAGCTGCCCACGATGTCCGACTGCGCGCCCTTGTAGCGCTCGGCGGCCTTCTGCCCGTCGCGGTGGCAGTTGGCGCAGAGCACGGGGATGTTGCGCCGGGCGATGGGCGAGCGGTCGTCCATGCGCGGCTTCACCTCGTGCGTGCCGTGGCAGTCGGTGCAGTAGGGGGCGTCGGGGTCCTTCTTGGCCCACATCTGGCCGTGGATGCTCTCGCCGTACTCGGCGGAGCGCTCGGCGTGGCAGCTCGAGCAGTCCACCCGGCCGGAGACGTCGCAGGGGCGCTTGTGGCGCGGGTCGACGTCGGAGTGGCACTTCACGCAGGCGATCTTGCCGTGGACGGAGGCGGCGAAGGCCCCGAGCTTCACCGGCTTCTTGCCGCCGGCGTGGCACTTCATGCACTCCTGGTTGGCCATGCCGATGACCAGCGCGTCCTTGCGCACGCTGTGCGGGGCGTGGCAGTCGGTGCAGGCCGGGATGGCCCCGGGCTTGGACTCCCAGAGCTCGCCGCGGATGATCTTCTTGTGCACGTCCTCGATGGAGGCGTGGCAGCGCGAGCAGGTGGCGGCCACGTTGCGCATGCTGATGCTGGACTTGGGGTCGGCGTGGGGCAGGATGTCGTGGGCGTTGTGGCAGTCCGAGCAGGTGGCCGTGACCAGCAGCCCCTTCTTGAACATGCCCTCGCCGTGGATGGACTCCTTGTAGTTCTCGATGATGTTCTTCTGGGGGATGTTGTAGTACTGCGCCACCGGGGCGTCCTCGCGGTGGCACTTGCCGCAGAGCGCGGGGATGTTGATCTTGAAGGTGGCGGAGCGGTGGTCCTTGGAGGGCCGGATGTCGTGCTTGCCGTGGCAGGACCAGCACTTGGGCGCGAACGGGGCCCCCTTCTTGAGCACCTGCCCGTGGATTCCAGCGCCGAACTTCTCCGCCGGCCCCTGGTGGCACTTGCCGCAGTCGACCTCCTTCAAGCCCTCGGGATGCGGCGGGTTCTCGGCGTCGTCATGGCAGCCCGTGCAGGCCATGGGCGCGTGGATGGACTTGGAGAATACGGCTTCGTCGACGAAGAGCGAGACCTTCGCCCCCTTGCGCTCGATGGACATCTCCTTGTCGCTGTGGCAGCCCAGGCACTCCTCGGCCGTGGTGGCGCGCGCGGGCCCGCCGGCGAGCATGAGCAAAACGAGCAGGGTGGCCATCATCCAGAGGAGAGCAACGATGGTTCCAGGGGGAACCAACCTGAAAAGGAATGAAAAATAGGGAACTATCCGGGGTTCGTCCGCGTATTAACTATATGGACCATCTCCCCATCCGCGTCGGCCCTATAGAAGGAGGCAGGCTGGCCGTCTCCCTGCCATACAGCCAGGAGCGGCTGTCCCGAATCAAGACCGTCTCCGGCCGGCGCTGGGATGCGGACAAGAAGGTCTGGAGCGTCCCCGACAGGCCGGGGATGCTGGCCGAGCTCAAGGCCCTCTTCGCCCCGGAAGAGGTGCTGGTCGAGGGAATCCTCCAAGCCCCTCCGACCCCGGAACCGGCCGCCATCGCCCGGCTGCGCACGGCGCTCCGGCTGAAGCACTACAGCCGCAAGACCGAGGACGCCTACGTGGGCTGGGCCCGGCGCTTCCTGGCCGCCGAAGGAGAGGCCCGGCTGCCCGATATGGGCCCGGAGGAGGTGGGCCGGTTCCTCTCCCGGCTGGCCGAGGAAGACGGCGTCAGCGCCTCGACCCAAAACCAGGCGCTCAACGCCCTGCTCTTCCTCTTCAGGGAAGTCGTCGGCAAGGACATCGGCCTCCTGGAAGGAGTCGTGCGCGCCAAACGCCCGAGACGCCTCCCCGTCGTGCTGAGCCGCGAGGAGGTCGTCGCCATCGTTTCTAAGTTGGATGGCACGCCGCGCCTCATGTCGATGCTGCTCTACGGAGCGGGCCTACGCCTGATGGAGTGCTGCACCCTGCGGGTGAAGGACATCGACTTCGACCAGCGCCAGGTCGTCATCCGGGGCGGCAAGGGCGACAAGGACCGCTACACCATGCTTCCGACCGCCGTCGTAGAGCCGCTGCGCGCCCATCTGGCCCGGGTCCGGGAGCAGCACCAGAAGGACCTGGCGCGCGGCCTCGGCCTCGTCGAGCTGCCGGGCGCCCTGGCCAAGAAGTACCCGAACGCCATGCGGGAGTGGGGCTGGCAGTGGGTCTTCCCGGCCACGAGCCACTACATCGACCGCGAAACAGGAGAGCATCGCCGGCACCACCTGCACGAGACGGTGCTCCAGCGGGCGTTCAAAGAGGCCCGGCTAAAGGCTGGAGTCTCGAAACCGGCGGGTTGCCACACCCTGCGCCACTCCTTCGCGACCCACCTCATGGAGGACGGCTACGACATCCGCACGGTCCAGGAGCTGCTCGGTCACAAGGACGTGAGCACGACGATGATCTACACGCATGTCCTGAACCGCGGAGGGCGGGGCGTGCTCAGCCCGGCGGACAAGCTGGGGGGATTTTCCTCCATGTTCCCGGACTTTTGACGAGTTGTACCCCCAACGACACGTGCCCCCCGCGGGGGGGCCCGGGCTCGCAGGCTAACATGCCTGCGAGCGGTTGAATTGCACGTCTGAAGCGGTAGAATCGTGCGTCTCGGTATTG
>JACRDU010000085.1 GCA_016218495.1 Elusimicrobiota bacterium | reverse complement strand
CCTCCGCGCCGAGACGGCGCCGGCGCGGGCAGCGCGGCGGAGGCCGCGGCGGTGGACGGCGCGGGCGGGGCGGGCTCCCCTCGGAGGAAGAACGCCTCCGGCTCCGCGAGGCGGTAGAGCCGGAAGTGGAGGGTGGAGAACCCCCAGCCGGAGACGCGCACGGTGGGCGTCGAGTCCGTCGCGAAGGTCTCGGACGCGGTCAGCGTGAAATCGGCCGCGGGGGCCGGCAAGGCCCCGGCGGCCATCAGGACGGCGCAAATTGCCTTCAGTCGACGATGTGCCATCGGTAGACTCCCAGGAAGTACGGGTTCGAGGCCAGCGGCCGCCAGCGCGGGTCCGGATGCTGCAGGAGCCGTTCGAGGGTCACGGCCTTCACGCGCCCCGGCCTGTTCCCCGTCGGGCCCGTGTGATAGACGGCCAGGCCGCCGCAGACGAGCATCCCGTGGTCGGGCAGGACCTGCCAGGGATGCTGGAAGAAGAGCACGTCCCCGTCCTCCACCGCCGTACGGTCGATGCTCTGCGCGGTGCGGCGCGCGTTGAGCTCGCGCAGCACCTCGGCGGTGGCGTAGGGCCCGAAGGCGTCCGGCCCGACGCGGAAGATGTCCGTGCCGACCACCGGCCGCGGATAGCCCTTCCACACGTCGCGCCCCGGCCCCGGCCCGGTCCAGCCCGCCTTGTCGCGCCAGGCCTGGTCATGGCGCTTGAGCGCCTCGCGGAAGGCGATGTCGAGCAGGTCCGCGCAGTCCCGAGCCGCCCGGAACGTCCCCGCCGCCGGCAGCCCGCCCTCGGCCTGGCGCAGGGCCAGCGCGCACAGCCACTTGCGGAACGCGTCGCGCTCGACCGGGTCGGCCAGCTCGGCGGCGTCCGGGATGCCGTCATGGTCGCGGTCCGCCCCGTCCGGAGCCGCCGCGGCGGCCGGCAGAACCAGGACCAGGATGAGGCAGGAGAGGACGCGGGCCATCACCCCACATACGACCACCCTGGTCGGGGAATTTCAGGCTTGGGTTATAATGTCGCCCATGAGAACGACCCTCGCCCTGCTCCTCTTGGCCTTCGCCCTCCCCGCCTCCGCCCAGCCGCGCCGCGGCGGAGCCATCCCGGACTGCGAGCGCGTGGGGCGCCGCCTGGGCCTCTCCCCCGAAGAGGTCGCGCGCATGTGCGCCGGCGGCCGCGAGCTGCCCCCCATCCCCGGCGTCCCCCTGCCCCCGGAGCGCGGCGAACCGGACCCCGACGCGCCCTTCTCCTGCACCGAGCGCTGCCAGCGCTACGACGACTGGGGCAAGTGCGTGTACCGCACGCGCTGCGAGGTCGCCAACGCCTGCCTGAAGGAAACGGCCTGCGACCGCTTCGACGACTGGGGCAAGTGCCTCTCCGAGGCCTCGAAGCTCACCTGCCGCACGCGCGGCCGCCGCCGCGCCGAGGCCGCCTGCGAGGCGCGCTGCGAGCGCTACGACGACTGGGGCAAATGCCTCTTCCAGCCCGCCTGCTCCTGGGACGGGGCCTGCATGACGCGGACCTCCTGCTCCCGCTACGACGACTGGGGCAAATGCCTGTTCGAAGGCAGCACGATGACCTGCCCCGCCTTCGGGCGCTCGGGCCGCCCCGTCTCCTGCACGGAGTCCTGCCAGCGCTTCGACGACTGGGGCAAAGCCTCTACCGCACCCGCTGCGAGAAGGACGCCCAGTGCCTGCGCGAGGCGCGGTGCGAGCGCTTCGACGACTGGGACGAGTGCCGGGGCGAGACGACGCGCCTGTACTGCGACTAGACAGCCTCTTGACTTGACCCCGCCCCAACCATGCTACACTCCTAAAGTCTGACAAGGTGGCCCGCCGGGTGGTGCCGGCGGGACCGGAGGTGGTGGTATGGCGCGGCTTTTGGCCGTTGTCGTATTCCTGGTGTCGGACTTAGGACTTTGGGCTGGAGACCGGCCGACCTGGCCCCCGCCCTCCCCGGCCGGCGTCGTCTCGATGCTGCGAGGAGCCCCTCCTCAAAGCCCCGTCCCAGCCCTCCCCCCCTCCAAAGACCTCTCCCCCTCGACCCCCCAGCCCCCCGCCGCCTTCTCCGGACGATTCGACTCCGCCCCCGATTGGAGCAAGACCCCGGGGATCATGTGCAGCCGCGAGGACAAGGACTACGCCGAAGACCGCTATCCCGAGCGCATCCCCTACTGCCGGCGGAACCTGACGACGGAGGAGAAGAAGGAGGTCTCCCGGCGCTACAACCTCCCCTGGGAGGAGCACACGGGCTACCAGTTCGACCACCTGCTCTCGCTGTGCCTGGGCGGCTCCAACGACCTGCGCAACATCTGGCCGATGCCCTACGACGACGCCCGGGCCAAGGCCAAGCTGGAGAACCAGCTCTGCATCCGCCTCAAGAACGGCGAAATAACCCAGGCCGAGGCCGTGCGCACCGAGCTGGGCTGGTTCGCCGACGGCCTCTTCAAGCGCGCGGGGAGCTAGCCGGGCCGTATAGGTCCTTGGGCCCATAAAGCTCTGGGTCCTAGCGTCCATGCTCTTAGGACCCCTTTCCTCTACACTAGAGCCAAGGACCTAGACCATGGCGATGAAGAAGACCCCCCTACCTTACGATGCGGCCCTCAAGCCCTTCGTACGCTACTGCAACATTAAGAAGATCGCCCTTAAGCCCGGCGAGGTCATCCGCACCAAGACCCGGGCCGACCCCTGGCCGTCTTTGGTCGTCAGCATCGGCTCCCCCATCTACAGGGGGAAGAACGGCCGGACCCTGGCCCCCATCCCCAAGGTGGCCGCCTTCGGCGTCGGGGAGCTGCCCGGCGAGGTCGAGTTCCGCCCGGGCCACAGCCACCTCACCTTCTCCTTCTACCCGGGCCGCGCCCACCCCTTCTTCGGGACGACCCTGCGGGAGTTCACCGACCGCGCCACCCCGCTCAGCGAGGTCTGGGGCGCCCGGGGCCGGGAGATCGAGGAGCGCATCGACGAGGCGCGCTCCGTCTCCGAGATCAAGAACATCATCGAAGCCGAGCTGCTGCGCCGCCTGCCCCAGACCCACGAATACCCGGCCGGCGTGGTCGAGGCGCTGAAGCTGGGCATGGGCAGCGCGGGCCGCACCTCGGTCAAGGACATGGCCGCCGCCGCCGGCTGCAGCGCCGTCCACCTCAAGCGCCTCTTCACCCAGTGGGTGGGCCTCACCCCCAAGGTCTTCTCGCGCATCGTCCGCTTCCAGGGGCTGTGCGCCTCGCTGACCCCCGCCGAGAAGCCACAGTGGGCCGGGCTCTCCTACGACACGGGCTACTCCCACCAGTCCCACATGATCCGCGACTTCCTCGACTTCGCGGGAGAGACCCCGACGCAGTTCTACGACTCGGTGGTCATCCCCGCCAGCCTCCCCAACTCGCCGCTGAAGGCCTTCCAGCCCGACCCGACCTTCCACGCCTAAAACCCTGGGCCGGGGGACCCGCCCCGCCCTAGAGCCTGCCGCCCAGGATGATGTTCGTTCTGTGCAATACTAATCCCGGCTCATCTTCCATACTCTGGGTACCGCGGGACGCAGGCGGTACGGAGGCGGATATGACGCTCGGGAAGACGGACGGGGACGAAGCGACGCTGGAGAGCCCTCGGCTCGACGCGCCGTCGGCGGCGATGCGCAAGC
This sequence comes from Elusimicrobiota bacterium, assembly GCA_016218495.1. GTDB lineage: Bacteria > Elusimicrobiota > Elusimicrobia > UBA1565 > UBA1565 > SCTT01. Next base: position 8,837 of record JACRDU010000085.1, on the reverse strand, counting down.
GCTGGGCCAAGAAGATCGTGGAAGGGAAGTCCAAGCCCATCATCGTCTATGTGGGCGGGCAGTGGTCCCTGAACGTGGTCCGCGGCACCAAGCGCATCATGCGCGTCAACTTCGGGTGATGCCGTGGAGAGCGCGCCCGCGTGCGAAAAGATCTGACGCGCCGGATTGACAGAAAGGGAGCCCCAGGGTATCTATTGGGCATGCCCCCCCTGGTCCTGCTCCTCGCCGTCTGTTTCTCGGCCGCCCGCGCCGAAGACCCCCCCAAGAAGGAGCCCCAGGTCCAGCGCATCGAGGTCCCCGCTCCCGAAGCCCAGGCCGTGGCGAGCCTGATGACGCAGCTGCGCGAGCAGGGGGTCAAAGGCCTGCCGGAAGGCTGGGCGACGGCGGCCGACCTGGCCAAAGACCCGTTCTTCAGCGCCCTCTCCGGGGACCCCCTTTACAAGGACGGACAGCGCTCCCTCATCGTCGAAGACGGGGAATTCCGCGGGCTCCTGCTCACCCATGAAGGCAAGTCCTTCCTCTATAAGCCCCCGGAACCCTTCGCCGTGCAGGCCCCCGAGGCCGGCGCGGAGCCCAAGACCGTCCTCAAGCTCGAGGGCGGGAAGCTGACGCCCAAACCGTTCTCTTCGCTCTCGGACGCCGAGAAGCGCAGCGCCGCCGCGGGCCGCGGGCGGCTGGGCTCCTTCTCGAGGGGGAACCAGGACTCAGGGTTCGACGGCGGGGTGGGCCGCGGCAGCGCGGTCTTCCAGGGCGGCAAGCGCCTGCGCGCCATCGAGGCGGCGCCGGCCGGCGCCAGCGGCTTCAAGGCCGTGGCGCGCCCCGCCGGCAAGGAGCTGCCCATCCTCAACGAGTACAAGGGGGTCCCGCCCGCCGACATCAAGCCCGGGCAGCTGTTCTGGGACGGCAAGACCCTGATGGCCGCCGAAGGCGCCGAGAAGGGCGGCGGGGTGCGCGCCCGCGCCGTCGGCTACATGGCCGACATGAAGGGCGACCCCAACGGCGAGGTCGTCTTCTGGCACGGCGGCGCCGAACCGGACGCCAAGGGGGAGCATCCGGCGGCGCGGGCCAACTGGTCGCTCTTCTACATCCCCAAGGTCCCGAAGCACTTCGATGTGGAAGGCGGGAACACCACGGCGCGCTTCGTCTCCGAGTACGCGATGATGGACCTCAGGGGCGCCAAGGAGGTCAAGACCGCCGCCGGCCTGCGCCTGGACCTGGCCTCGGCCCTGAAGCCCTTCCCGGTCTACAAGGACCTGCCGCCCTCGGACCCCGCCAAGGCCAAGCCCGAGGACGCCCCCGTGCAGAAGCCCCTGCTGCGCTACGGCGCCCCGCAGGGCAGCGCCGGCCATAAGTTCCAGGCCTATGTGGACCTCGAAGGCTGGAAGTACCAGGAGAAGGAGCAGGACGGCAAGCGCTACATCGTGCGCACCGAGCGCCTCTACAACGTCAAAGAGCCCGCCTCGCCCCCCGACCGGCCGGCGCCGCTGGTCGCCCCGTCGCCCCTGCCGGACGCGGCGCCCAAGCCGGACCGCGTCGCCGAGTTCGTCGCCGTGCTGGCCTCCGACCTCTCGGGGGACAAGCGCAAGGGCGCGCTCGACTCGTCCTTCGCCGCGCTCGAGCAGGCCCTCAAGGCCGACCCGTCCCTGCGCGACCAGGCCCGCGGGGCCCTGGCCTCCTACGCGGGGGGCAAGGACGTCCGCCCCGCCGGGCGCGTGGAGGCCGCCCAGGCCATGCTCAGGCTCCTGCCGGGGGACCAGAAGGCCGCCCAGGCCGCCGCCGGCTTCCTGAGCGGCGTCATCGGCGCCGAAGCTCCGCGCTATCTGGTCGACGCCGCCCGCAAGCTCGACGACAGGGGCCTCTCCGCCGGCCTCATCTCGGACTTCGAGAAGGAGAGGCGCGCGCTGGAGGTCTCCGCGGCCAACAAGAAGGCCGAACCGGCGACGCCCTGGCCCTTCCCCGGCGGGGCGGACCCCGCCGCCTTCGAAGCCATCAGGCTCCTCGCCTCGCTCAAGCTGGAATCGGGCGACGCCATCACCGCCCGCACGGCCGCCCTGCAGGCCGGGCTCGCCCACAAAGACCCGCTGGTCCGGGTCGCGGCAGCCGACGCGCTGGCCACGCTGGGCCAGTACTCCAGGGATGCCCGCCACATGCTGGCGGCCACGGCGCTCTTGGACCTCAACCCCGACGCGCGCAACGCGGCGGCGGTGGCGCTGCCGAAGGTCGACCCCTCCGGCGAGAAGTCGTACCGGCTCCTCCCGCAGTTCCCCAAGCCTCCCCCGCCCGAGCCCCCGAAGAAGAAGGTCTACGGACCCCCGGCCCCTCCCGTGCTCTCCCAGCCCTCGGGGGCGCCCGAGAACGACCTCCTCGTCGCGCTGAAGCTCCCGGCGTCGGACCGCAACCGCGCCATGGCCGTGGATGCCGCATTGGACCAGCTCGCGCGCGCGGCGATGGTGGACCCCAGGGACCCCTGGGTGCTGGCGGTGCGCAAGGACCTCGTCCCGCTCCTGTCGCATGAGTCGCCGCTGACCCGCGCCGGCGCGGCCGGCGCCCTGCTGACGCTGAAGAAGGACGGACCGGACGCCGACGCGGTGAGGACGCTGATGCACATGGTGTTCCCGGTCTCCCCGAAGAAGGACCCCTGGGGGCGCGCCTTCGCCGTCTCGCGCCTGGGCACCATGTCCAAGCCCGATGCCCCCACGCTCGCCGCGCTGAAGACCCTCGTGGAGGACGAAGGGGAGGACCCGTCCGTCCGCGTCCAGTCCCTCCATACCCTGCTCCAGCTTCAGCCCGACGACGCCCAGCGCCTGGCCCTGCTACGCAAGTATTCGGCCGACAAGAAGACCCAGATGCTCATCGGGGCCCCTCAAGGCCGGGATCCCGTCTCGAACCCCTTCCAGACCAGGGACCCGCTCGCGCCGTTCTCGCCGTTCCCGCGCTGAAGCCCTCTTCATATCCGGCCGAAGTGCCCAGGCCCGCCTAGGCCCTACACCCCACAAACCGGGGCGGCGGAGGGATTACACTGTCAGTCTGTGACCTCCGCCGCCCTCGTCCTGTCGGTCCTGCTGCGCTTTGGGGCCTCCCAGACCCAGGCCGCCGCCTTGCGCGTGGCGCCCCTGCCGGCCGCTCCCCTCGGGATCTCCGGCATCCCGGCGGCCGGGGCCTTGAGCGCCCCCCTGCTCACCGCGCCCTCGCTGGCCGGACCCTCGCACGACCTCCTGCGCTTCGCCGCCGCCATCCCCGCGCTCCAGAGCCCGGCGGCGTCGGCGGCCGCCGGCGCGGCGGCCGGCCGCATCTTCGACGGCAGCATGCGCGCCGCCGCCAACGCCGTCTTCGTCCCGCGCGCCCGGCCCGCCGCGGCGGCGTGGCTCGGCCGCCCGGCGGCCCCCGAGACCGACGCCTTCATCCGGCGGCTCCTGGCCATCCTGGTCCGGACCGGGGGGGACCCCGAGAAGGCCGAGGCCGCCCTCATCGCCGTCCTGGCCGAGGCCCATACGGCGGGACAGCTCGAACCCGTCCTCCAAGGGCTGCTCTCCGACCCCCGGGTCCTGAAGCATCTGCCCCCCATCCCCGAGGCCAAGCGCCCGCAGTACGCCGCCCAGCTCGCCGCGATGATCGGCGCCGAGCTCGAGGGGGCCGGCGCCACCCCGGGCTCCAGGCCCTTCGAGCCCTGGGAGGACATGGGCCGGCGCCAGATGGCCCTGGTCTACGGCGGCGCCTTCGCGCCGCGCGGCCCGGGGCAGCCCTCGCTCTTCTCGGAATCCGCCTTCGTCGGGGAGTTCGAGGCCCTGACCGGCGTCCCGCTCTCGGCCGGCAACCGGGCCGCGCCGCTCATCGACGGCCCGGCCTCCTTCGCCGCGCGCTTCGCTATGATGCGGGGCGCCTTCCGGAGCATCTTCATCCACAGCTGGGCCTTCTACGACGACGAGACCGGGGGGGCCGCCGCCGACCTGCTCATCGCCAAGAAGCGGGAGGGCCTCGAGGTCAAGGTGATGGTGGACGGCAAGACCGTCGCCGCCCACGGCCAGCAGGTGCTGGCCCGCATGATGGCCGCCGGCGTCGAGGTCGTCTTCTTCCAGGACCCCGAGCGCCGCTACGACGGCCTGCACACGAAGATCCTGCTCGTGGACGGGGCCTCGGCCATCGCCGGCGGCATGAACTTCGGCAACGAATACTCCCACATGGGGCAGGGGCAGAAGTGGCGCGACACCGACATGCTCTTCTCCGGCCCCGTCGTCGCCGAGGCCTCCCGCTTCATGGCCGGCCTGTGGAACTCCCAGGTCGCGGCCCAGGCCCTGCCCTACGGCCCGATGGCCGCCGCCGCGCCGTCCCCCGCCGCCCCGGGCGGCGCGCGGATGTCCTTCCTGGCCGACGGCCCCTCCGGCGAGTCCACCATCATGCTGGCCTACCTGAAGGCCATCGCCGGCGCCAGCAGCGTCATCAACATCGAGAACGCCTATCTGATCACGGTGCCGGGGCTGAGGACCGCCCTGCTCGACGCCCTGCGCCGCGGGGTCCAGGTGAACATCCTGACCAACTCCGCCGAGAGCGTCGACGAGCCCATCGTCACCGCCCCCATCCTGGCCAGCCTGCCCGAGCTGGTCGAGGCCGGCGCGAAGGTCTACCTGAAGCGCGGGGACACGCTGCACAGCAAGTTCATGACCGTGGACGGGCTCTTCTCCGTCCTGGGGTCGTTCAACCTGCACCCGCGCAGCGTGCGCTACGAGCACGAGCTGGTCATGAACACGCTCGACGCCCGCGTCGCCGCCGAGCTGGACCGGGCCTTCGCCGCGGACCTGGCCAAGGCCCTGCCCATCAGCGACCCCACCGCCCTGGCCGTGCCGGACTCCCCGCTGACCCGGGCGGTGCGGCGCTACCTGTTCAACCAGCTCTAGGACAGGGAGGGGGCTACGCCGCGACCTTGGCCTTCAGGCGTTCCCTGAGCCCCTCGTACTGGTCCCACAGGGCCTTCGGCAGCCGGGCGCCGAACTTGTCGAAGAAGGCCTTGACCCCTTCCAGCTCGGCGGTCCACTCCTCGGGCTTCACCTCGAGGAGGCTGTCCATCGTGCCGGAATCCACCTTCAGACCGGTCAGGTCGATCGCGCCCTTCGCCGGGAGGTAGCCGATCGGCGTCTTCTCCGCCTTGCCCTCGCCGCGCGCGCGGGCGAGGACCCATTCGAGCACGCGCAGGTTCTCGCCGTAGCCGGGCCAGAGGAACTTGCCGTCCGCGCCCTTGCGGAACCAGTTCACATGGAAGATCTTGGGCGGGTTCTTGGCCTTGGAGCCCATGGCGATCCAATGGCCGAAGTAGTCGCCCATGTTGTAGCCGCAGAAGGGCAACATGGCCATCGGGTCCCGGCGCACCTCGCCGAGCTTGCCCACCTGGGCCGCGGTGCGCTCCGAGGCCACGGTGGCCCCCAGGTAGACGCCGTGGTTCCAGTCCAGGGCCTCCATCACCAGCGGGGCCAGGCGCTCGCGGCGCCCGCCGAAGATGATGGCCGAGATGGGCACGCCCTTGGGGTCCTCCCAGTTGGGGGCGATGGACGGGCACTGTCCGGCCGGGGCGGTGAAGCGGCTGTTCGCATGCGCCCCGACCACGGGCTTGCCGTCCTTGTCCTTGAGCCCCGGCTTCCAGGGCTTGCCGTCCCAGGCCACGCCGGAGGCCGGCGGGGCGCCTTCGCCGTCCTCCCACCAGACGGTGAGGTCGTCGCCGAGCAGGACATTGGTGAAGATGGTGTTCTTCCGCACCGTCTTGATCGCGTTGGGGTTGGACTTGCTGTTGGTGCCCGGAGCCACGCCGAAGAAGCCGGCTTCCGGGTTGCAGGCCCACAGGCGGCCGTCGGGGCCCACGCGCAGCCAGGCGATGTCGTCGCCGACGGTCCAGATGCGGTAGCCCTTGGCCTTGAGCCCTTCCGGGGGGATGAGCATGGCCAGGTTGGTCTTGCCGCAAGCCGACGGGAATGCCGCGGTGATGTACTCGACCTTCCCGCCGGGATGCTCGACGCCGAGGATGAGCATGTGCTCGGCCAGCCAGCCTTCGCGCCGGGCCTGCCAGGAGGCGATGCGCAGGGCCAGGCACTTCTTGCCCAGGAGCGCGTTGCCGCCGTAGGCCGAGCCCACCGACCAGATGGTGTTGTCCTGCGGGAAGTGCATGATCAGGCGGTGGTCCTCACGCACGTCCGAGCGCGAGTGCAGGCACTTGGTGAACTCGCCGTCGGAGCCGAGCTTGGCCAGGACCGCGGCCCCCACGCGCGTCATGATGCGCATGTTGAGGACCACATAGAGCGAGTCGGTCAGCTCCACGCCGATCTTGGAGAACGGGGAGCCCACCGGCCCCATCGAGAAGGGGATGACATAGAGGGTCCGGCCCTTCATCGAGCCCTTGAAGAACTCGGTCGCCCGCGCATAGCCGTCCTCGGGCGACATCCAGTTGTTGGTCGGGCCCGCGTCCTCCATCCGGTCGGTGCAGATGAAGGTCAGGTGCTCGGTGCGCGCCACGTCGTTGGGGTTGGAGCGGCTGTAGAAGCAGCCGGGGTGCTTGTCCTGGTCCAGGGGGATGATGAGGCCCCGGGCGATCGCGCGCTTCTCGAGGCGGACGCGCTCCTCTTCCGAGCCGTCCACCCAGTACACCTGGTCCGGCGTGCAGATCGCCGAGACCTCGTCCACCCACGCCTTGAGCTTAGAATGGTTGCAGTTGGCCATAGCCCATTCTAGCACCGCTCCCGGGGGAAGGTGTAGACCAAAATTTGACCTCTTGTCCATGGGCGCGCGGGGCGGCCTCTGGTAGATTGCGGGGGAAGGGGCGGCGGCGGGCCTGCTCGAAGGCGAGTTGGCGGCCTCCTGGCGCGCCGGCATCCTGGGCGTCGCGCCCGCCGCCCGCGCCCCGCTCGCCGACTTCGACACCGGTCCCGCGGTGCGCTACCCCCGCCAAGCCCAGTTCCACCCCCTGCGCTACCTCACTGCGCTCGCGGTGGCATTCGAGAGGCTCGGCGGGCGCATCTTCTGCGGCAGCCGCGTCAAGGACGTCAAAGGGGGGGCCGAGACGCGCATCCGGGTCCAGGGCGGCCATCTGATATCGGCCGCGGCCGCCGTCGTCGCGACGAACACCCCGTTCAACGACCGCGTCGTCGTACAAACAAAGCTGGCCTCCTACCGGACCTATGCCATCGCCGCCCCCATCGCGGCGGACGCCGTCACCCGGGCGCTGTACTGGGACCTGGAGGTCCCGTTCCACTATGTCCGCCTGCAGACGACTCCCGATGGCGGCAGGGTCCTCATCGCGGGAGGCGAGGACCATAAGACGGGACAGGCCGACGACTCCGCCGGACGCTTCGCCCGCCTGGAGGGTTGGGCCCGCGAACGCTTTCCCGCGCTGGGAACGGTCTCGCACCGCTGGTCGGGGCAGGTGGTCAACACCGCCGACGGACTGGCGTTCATCGGGCGCAACCCGGGCGACGCCGGGAACATCTTCATCGTCGCAGGCGACTGCGGCCACGGCTTGACCCACGGGACCATAGCGGGGATGATGCTCCCGGACCTGATCGCCGGCCGAGCGCACCCCTGGGCCGGCCTCTACGCCCCCGGGCGCGCGCACGCGCGCTCCTTCAAGAAATGGGCGGGAGAGAACCTCAACGCGGCCGCCCAGTACACCGACCTCGTCTTGCCCGGCGAGGTCCGCTCGCTGCGGGACATCGCGCCGGGCACCGGCGCTATCGTGCGCCGCGGGCTCTCGAAGTTCGCCGTCTACCGCGCGCCGGACGGGACCATCCGGGAGTTCTCGGCGCGCTGTCCCCACCTCGGGGCCGTCGTCTGCTGGAATTCCGGAGAGAGGACCTGGGACTGCCCCGCGCACGGCTCGCGCTTCGACACCCGGGGCTGCGTACTCAACGGACCCGCCAGCTCCAACCTGCATCCTGCGAAGGCGGACGCCTCGACGGCCGTCTGATCGCCCGGACTATTCCTTGAGCCCCGGCGGGCTGGCGCCCTCGAACCGGACGTTATAGAAGATGCCCTTGTCGAGGTCCCGGAGCTCCTCGAACGACCCGGCCAGGATGATCCGGTAGAGCTTCCCCACCCCGCCGCGGTGCAGGAGGACGACCTGTCCGAACTTGTAGCCCGTGTTGAAATCCCGACGCAAGTCGAGGACGATGGGCTCCGACACGAAGCCCCAGTCCGCACCGAACTCCGCCTTGACCCCGTCGGCAGGGAAAGGGAATATCTGGACCGGCTCTCCCGCGTTCATGTTCGCTGCCATCGCTTGGATCCATGCCGGCGACGGCGCGTCGAGGTCCGCCATGAAGCACGACCCCGCCTGCGCGCGGTTCTGCTCCACGCACTCCTTGCGCTCGCGGGCCCGCTCCGGGTCCTCCCGCTGGGCGGCGAACTGCAGGCGCACCTCGAAGGCGGCATTGGAGTGGCGCATCGCGAACTGGTAGGCGATGTCGCGGTTCTTCTTCGGCTGGACCCGTTCGAATCCAGGCGGCACATCGACGACCGCATTGAAGGAAGGGTACCTCCAGCGGGTCCCGTATCCGCCCGAGCCGGCCTTCACGAACGGGTCCGCGGCCGCCGCCTTCTTCGCCGGCTTCCCCGCGCCCGCAAAGACAGCAGCGGTTCCCGCCAGCAGCAGCAAGACTCCTGAATACCTCATGGCATCCTCGGTCTTTCCTTCCCCAGCTCCATCAGAAAGCGGCCCACCCAGACCCGGCGCGCGGGAGGGGCCTTGCCCAGGTTCTCCCGCGCGCGGCCGAGCAGGTACTCATAGCCGACCCTCCCGCCGCCGGAGCGCTTGTGATATGCCGCCGCCGCCTGGAGGAGCCCCAGCAGGAAGAGCGTCTCGG
>JACRDU010000084.1 GCA_016218495.1 Elusimicrobiota bacterium | reverse complement strand
TCATCGCCATGGACTTCCCCAGTCCTGGCCGGTTCGAGGTGCTGACGTGAGGCGTTCACGCCTCCCGCTCGGGGCGGGTAGCCCCGAGCCCGCGAGGGCCCCCGCGGGGCCTGAGCAATCCGTCGGGGGCCTACTTCGCAAAGTGTGTGAACTTGGAGAGGGAGCGCGCGTCACCCGGGAACATGGGAGGGGCCCTTGAGGGAGACCCGGGAGCGTGTTAAACTGCGCGTGTGAGGGCATTGGCCGCTTTCCTCCTCCTCTCCGCTCCGGCCTGGTCCGACGAGGCCTCCCAGCAGGCGCTGGCCCGGGTGCGCGCCGCCGAACGGGCGATGAAGGAGTCGCAGAGCACGGCGAACGAGGCGGCGGAGCGCAAGAGCTCGGCGGCCAAGCGCGCGCTGGACCCCAAGACGAAGGCCGAGAGCACCCCGTTCATGATCTTCGGCATCATGAAGAGCATGGCCGAGGGCAAAGCCTCCAACGCCCGCGGCGCCTATGACGAGGCCCGCAGGAGGGAGGCGGAAGCCACCACCGCCTTCGTCAAGGACGGCTCGGAGTACGTGCAGGCCGAGGACGCCTACAAGAAGGCCACCGGGGACTATTACAACCCCAGCCAATACGAGGCCGTCCGGGACCAGATTTCCCACGCCTCCTCCGGCGGCGGAGGCCTGGACGAGGAGGAGGAGGTCGACCCCGAGACCGCCCAGAAGGAAGCGGCCACGCTGCAGAAGGCCCTCAAGAGCGGCAACCTGAGCAGCGGGGAGCTCACCGCCAAGGGCGCCGACCTGTCCAAGATGGGCGACTCCCTCATCGCCCAGACCCTGGATTCCAAGTTCTCCGCGCCGGCGGGCGGAGCGGCCGCTTATGCGGTCGGCGCCCCGCACGGCGAAGGGGCGGCGCGCTCGGTCGGCTACGGCCGAGCCGCCCCTCCGCCGGACGCGCTGCGCGACGACAAGGCCATCCTCCTGCGCCAACCCATGGAGAATTCGCGCCGGACGTCCTCGGGACGCTTCGCTTCGGCCGGCGGCGACCGCCTCTCCGGCGGAGACGCCGCCGGGGCCCTGCGCGCGGCGGAATCGGCTCTCAAGGAAGACCCCAAGAACGCCAAGGCCTGGGTGCTGAAGGCCACCGCGCTCAACAGGCTCAAGAGGTTCAAGGAGGCGGAAGAAGCCGCGCGCAGGGCCACGGAGCTGGACAAGGGCGACGCGCGCGCCTGGCGCCAGCTGGCCTGGGCCCAGCTGCATAACGGCGACGCCGCCGGGGCCGAGGCCAGCGCCACGCGCATGCTCTTCCTCGACCCGGAGAACGCCGAGGCCTACATCCTGCGCGCGCTGGCCTACGAAGAGCAGGGGATGCGGGACAAGATGCTGGCGGACTTGGAGAAGGCCGCGGCCCTCGACCCGCGCTTCCGCAACCACCTGCTCCGCGCCCGGGCCGGCTACAAGCTCTTCGACCCGGAGAACAGCGACACCGAGGACCTGCTCGGCGCGCTGGCGCCCCCCCCGGTCCGGAAGTCCAACCCGATGACCTGGCTGGGCGCCTTCTTCTTCCTGATGGCGGCCCTGGCGGTAGGCGCCCGCTCGCTGCCAGCCTTCCTCGCCCGCCTGCGGGAACGCTCGGCCCGGTCGAAGGCGGCTCCCCCTCCGACGGCGGGGCCCGCCGCACCCGCCCAGGCCCTCGCCGCCGCGCCCGGCAAGGCGCTGGTCGGCGGGAAGTACCGCCTCGACCAGGTCGCCGGACGGGGAGGGATGGGGCGGGTCTGGGCCGCCTGGGACGTCACGCTGGACCGCCAGGTGGCGCTCAAGGAGATGGCGCCGGAATTGGCCGGGGACCCGGCCCTGCGCGGGCTCTATCTCAAGGAAGCCCGGACCCTGGCTGCCCTGCACCATCCCAACATCGTCGAGATCTACGAGATCCTCGACCTGGCCCCCGACGTCTACCTCGTGTTCGAATGGGTGGCGGGAAAGACCCTGGGGCAGCTCCTGGCGGAGAAGGGACGCCTGCCGCTGGAGACCGCGCGCGCCGTCTTGGCTCCCGTCTGTGAAGCCCTGGCCAACGCGCACGAGCGCGGCATCGTCCACCGCGACCTCAAGCCGGCGAACATCATGGTCACGGGCGAAGGGCGGGTCAAGCTGATGGACTTCGGCATCGCGCGGGCCCTCGCGGCGCCCAGCCCCGCGGCCTCTCCAGCCGACGGGCCCGCGGGCGGGGCCGACCCGCTCAAGGCCGCCCGGACGCTCACGGTGGCCGGAACCCCCGCCTATCGTCCGCCGGACGCCGAGGAAGGCCTGGTCACCCCCGCCTTCGACGTCTTCAGCCTGGGGGTCTGCCTCTACGAATCGCTGACTGGCAAGCTGCCTTTTGGTCCGACGGGCTGCGCGCCGGAAGGCGCCGCCTGGACCAAGGTCTCCGCCCTCCACCCGGAGGTCCCGGAGGCCCTCGACGACATCCTGGCCAGGGCCTTCGAGCCCCGCGCCGAGAAGCGCCTCAAGGACGCCCGCGCGTTCAAGGGCGCGCTTCTGCGGGTCTGACCCCGGCCAGCTCCGAGACGGGGACCAGCTCGATCCCCGCCTTCTCCAGCTCGGGGAGGACGGCGTTGAGGCAGTCCAGCGTCGAGCGGAAGTAGTGGTGCCCGATCACCACGGCGCTGCCGCGCCGCCGCGCCAGGGCGGCCGCGGTCTTGAGCCACTTGCGGCAGAAGGCCTCCCCGCTGCGCGGCCCCTGGTCCAGGAAGAAGTCGTTGATGGCCGCCGGCAGCCCCGCGCGGCGCGCCTCATCATAGGCCACGGTCTTCCCGGAAACGCGGCTGTCGACGAAATAGAGCCCGCGCTCCTTGAGACGGCCCATCAGCCAGGCCATCAGCGGGCGGTTCTTCGTCGCCTTCTCGGAGCGGTGGTTGTTGAGGCCCGCCGCGCCGGGCACCTGGGCCAGGGACTTGGCCAGGAACGCCTCCGCCTTGCGGACGTCCTCGGGGTCCGCCGCCTCCGCCGGAAGCTTGTAGGACTGGAACGGGTCGAACGGGAAGTGCAGGATGACGGGTTTGCCCGCGCGCGCCGCGTCCAGCGCCGCGCGCTTGGAATGCGGCGATTCCGGCATCACGGCCGCCGTGAACGGCCAGGGGACGCCGAACCATTCCGCGTCCGCGGGGGTCGCCTTGTACTCCAGCCCGAAGTCGTCGATCACGACGGCCAGCCGCGGCTTCGCCGCCGCCGGAGCGGCCACCAGCAGGGCGGCCGCGAGTTCAATCCCCTTCATAAGCCTCCAGACGGCGACGCCCCAGGACCCACGGCACGCCCGCGGCCGCAGCGTTCACCGCCAGCAGCAGCACGGCGCTGACGCAGGCCGCGCGCCAGTCCCACGCGCCGGCGCGGCCCAACCTCTCGTCGAAGTGCATCTTCACCGGCCAAGCCTCCGCGGCCAGGGTGAAGCCCACCGCCGCCAGCGAGCAGGCCATATAGACGAACCCTCCCGCGGAGGACTCCACCTGATGGATGTTCTCCACGTTGAAGCGCGGGAACATGGCCCCGAACCCGATTCCCATCGCCGTCAGCGTGCAGGCCGTCATCCAGATGGTGACCAATGTCAGCGTGCCCACGAAGCGGTCGGCGCCGAGCAGGCGGTTCGAGACGAAGACCAGGGCCGTGGCGACGGCCAGCGTCGGCGGCAGGGAGAAGAGCAGCTTCTGGCGCATCAGCTGCGCGACGCCCAGCGGGGCGGAGCGCACCACCCAGAAGCTCTTCCCCTCCAGGCTGACGGCCGGGAAGGTGAAGCGCAGGCCGAGCGAGGCCAGCACGAAGCCCGCCACCCCGATGTTGAGGAAACAGACCAGGCTCTTGAGCTCCGGCGTGTCGAGCGGCAGGCGGTCGATCGACAGAAGGTAGACCATGATCAGCGCGCCGATGAGCACGATCTGGGACCAGTGCTTGACGTCCCGCACGAAGGTCTTGCGCTCCTTCCAATACAGCGCCGCCGTGGCGGCGCTGGGGGCCCAGGACCCGAACAGGGCGGCCAACCTGGAGCGGACGCGCATCTCCGGCGTCTCCGGGATGTCGATGGGACGCCGGGCCCGCCCCCCCTCCTGGGCGCCCGCATAGGACTGCAGATAGAGCCGCGACGCGAGAGCCAGCAGCGCCGCCGAGGCCGCCCCGGCGGCCGCGTACAGTTCGGCCAGGCGGGTCCAGAACAGGGCGTGTCTGCCGCCCGCCCAGGCCGAGAGCCCCTCGGTCAGCCACCACGAAGGCGCCCAGGGCGCGGTCGGCGCCTGCAGGAAGCTCAGGTACTCCGCCACCCGCATCAGCGCGTCCGGGCGGATGAGGCGCTCGGGCTCGACCGCCCGGGCGAACACATAGACGGACGCCGCGCCCAAGGACGACAGCACCCAGACGACGTCCCGGGTGCGGGGCGAAGGGAAGGCGGCCATCAGGCACAGGGTGAAGGCCATGCCGCCCGCCGTCGCCAGGACCAGGGCCGGCAGCAGCAAGGCCGCGAAAGCCCCGAGGAAGGCCGCGCCCAGCCCCTTCACCTGCATGAGCGCCGCCATCAAGGGCAGCACGGCCAGGACGATCATCCAGGAGGAGTAGAAGACCGTCTCCGCCGCCTTGTCGGCGAACACGGCGGCCGAGGGCGCCGGCACCCGGACCAGCCAGCGCAGGTCGGAGGCGTAGAAGAAGGTGGTCAGCGAAATGACCAGAGACGAGATGACCACCATCGAGAATGTCGTCAGCAGGGCCATGGCCACGAGCTTCCAGGTCAGCAGGCCGCCGATCAGCTCCACGCCGTCGAGATAGGCCAGCAGGCGGTGGAACCCCCAGCGCATGCCCTCCATCATCCACAGCCCCATCGCGATGAACGCGGCGTTGCGCGCCCACTCCCAGGGGGTCTGCGCCAGGACGGCGTTGCGCGCCGAGCGCAGCCGGCGCCCCTGCAGCAGGCTAAAGGTTCTTAAGGAGCTCGGCATACTCGACCCCGCCGGTCAGCTCGAGGAAGATGTCCTCGAGGGCCGCGCCCTTCCCGCGCCGGCGCAGCTCGTCCAGGGTCCCCTCGGCTATCAGGCGCCCGCCCAGGATGATGCCGATGCGGTCGCAGATGCGCTCGGCGATCTCCAGCACGTGCGTGCACATGAAGATTGCGCAGCCGCGCGCGGCCATCGTGCGGAAGATCTCCTTGGCCATGCGGGCGCTCTTGGGGTCGAGGCCCACCAGAGGCTCGTCGAGGAGCAGCGCCTTCGGCTCGTGGAGGATGACGCTGGCCAGCACCACCTTCTGGCGCATGCCGTGCGAGTAGGTCTCCAGCAACTCGCCCGCGAAATGGGACAGCTCGAACATCTCGAGCAGCTCCGGGATGCGGCGGCGCTGCGTGGCGAGCGGGATGCCGTAGAGGTCGCCGGTGAGGCGCAGGAACTCCGCGCCGGTCAGCTTGGGGTAGACGAACGGCTCGTCGGGCACGAGCCCCAGGCGGCTCTTGGCCTCCACCGCCGAGGCGACCACGTCGAAGCCGCAGACCAGCGCCCGTCCCGCGCTCGGCCGGAGCAGCCCGGTGAGCAGCTTCACCGTCGTGGTCTTGCCCGCGCCGTTAGGGCCGAGGAAGCCGTAGATCGTCCCGGGCTCGACGCGCAGCGAGAGCTCGGAGACGGCGGCGTGGGTCCCGAACCGCTTCGAGAGCCCGACGACCTCGATCACTCAGGCGGGGACGGCGGCCGAGGCCGGCAGCGACAAGAGCTCCCGGTATTCCGCGAAGCGCTCCTCGACCTCGGCTTTGGCCAGGGTCTCGAGGCGGCGCGTCGAGAAATCCGAGACGGTGAAGGAGGCCATCACCGAGCCCGTCGCGACGGCCCGCTTCAGGGCCCCCACGTCCTTGAGGTCTCCGCCCGACGAGGCCAGAGAACCCATGAACCCGCCCGCGAAGGTATCGCCCGCCCCGGTCGGGTCCTTGACCGTCTTGACCGGGAACGCCGGGAAGGGGTAGACCTTCCCTCCGGTGCACAGCAGGGTGCCGTGCTCGCCCTTCTTGAGCAGGACCACCCGCGGGCCCCAGGCCGAGAGGGCGAGGGCGGCGCGCACGTTGTTCGTGGTGCGGGCCAGCTTCTGCGCCTCCTCCTCGTTGACGAAGAGCACGTCCACGCGGCTGAAGAGCTCCTTGAGCGCCGGACGCTTGAGCCCGATCCAGAAGTTCATCGTGTCGCAGGCCACGACCCGGGGCTTGTGCATCTGGGCGAGCACCTCCCATTGCAGGTCGGGGTCGATGTTGGCCAGGAAGACGAATTCGGCGTTCCTATGCGCGGTCCCCAGCTCGGGCTTGAAGGTCTCGAAGACGTTGAGCTGGGTGTCGAGGGTCTTGGCCTTGTCGAGGTCCTTGCCGAAGCGGCCGACCCAGCGGAAGGTCTTCCCGGACGCCGTCTTGAGGCCGCTCAAGTCCACGCCATGGTCGGTCAGCAGCTTGCGGTGCTCGGCGGGGAAGTCCTCGCCCACCACGCCGACCAGGCTGACCGGGACGAAGTTGCGCGCCGACAGGGAGAAGTAGACGGCCGAGCCGCCCAGCGCCTCGACGCTCTCGCCTTCGGGCGTCTTGACGGAATCGAGCGCGATGGAACCGACGACGAGTATCTTGTCCATGTGGTCTCCGGGCGGGTCAGCGGCCGCTTTCCCGCGTTTCAAGGAAGGATCGGATCTCCACCTGGGTCGAGAGCTGGCGGAGGTAGAAGTTGAGGGCGTCGAGCGTCCGGCGCTGGCGGAGGTCCTTCTCGAGGTCGCCCTTCCTGGCCTCGAAGTCCTTGAGCGGCGCGCCGGAGCGGACGTACTCCTCGCGCAGCTCCCCCGGCAGGACCTTAACGAGCCGGAAGATCATCGCCTTGAGCTTGGAGCTCAGCATCAGGCGCCGGTGGAACTGCTCGAACTTCTCCGGCGACATGCGGAACTGGGCGCTCACCGCCTGGAAGTAGAGCTGCTGGTCGAAATGCCCGTCGCGCTGGAAGGCCGGGGTCTGCTGGATGGCGTTCGCGATCTCCGCGTCGGAGACCACGACCCCGAGCTTCTCCGCCTGCTGCGCGAGGAGCTCGTCGACGATCATCTCCCGGAGCATCTCCTGCTTGATCTGCGCCTCCATCTCCGCGGTGACCTCGGTGCCCTGGGCGCGCAGGGCCTCGAGGGTCTGGCTCAGCCGGGTGCGGTAGCGCAGATAGGGGATCTTCTCCCCGCCGACCACCGCGACGGCCTCGGTGGTGTCCGCGCCGGTGAAGTAGTACCCGCCCAGCCCGACGAAGATCCCCGCCAGGAAGATGATAAAGACGGCGAGGATGAGGGTTTCTTTGTGACGGCGCAGGAAAGACATCATGGTGGGGGCTCCTAAGAGTGGACCGGCTCGGACGCCTTGGCGGGCTCGGCGGCGGCTTCGGACATCACGCAGCGGCCCTCGAAGACCGCTCCGTCGTCGATGGTCAGCTTCGCGGCGCGGATGTTCCCGACCAGGCGGCCTCCCGCCTTGAGCTCGAGCTGTCCGGCGGCGGAGACGTCCCCGTTGACGTTGCCGGAGACGATGACGAGCTCGGCGCAGATGTCGCCGCGCACGCGCCCGCGGGGCCCGACGATGACGCTCTGAGCCTCGAGGATGTTGCCCTCGACCTCCCCATCGATGCGCAGCGAACCCCGCACCGTCAGGGCGCCCTGGAAATAGGCCTCCGCGCCCACGACGGTGGTGATGTCCCCGCCGTCGAAGCGCCGTTCGGCGTTGCGTGAGAACAGACCCATCAGGTACCCTCCCCGCCCGGCTGCACGCGCAGGAAGGACAAAGGGTTCACCGGACGTCCCTGGCGCCAGACCTCATAATGCAGATGGTTGCCCGTCGAGCGTCCGGTCGTGCCCATGTAGGCGATCAACTGGCCCCGGGTGACCCGGTCGCCGACCTTCACCGCGACCTTCGAGGTGTGGCCGTAGAGCGTGGAGTAGCTGAAGCCGTGGTCGACCAGGACCATCACGCCGAACCCGCTCGACCACCCGGCGTAGCGCACGACCCCGTCGGCGGCGGCGAAGATGGGCGTGTCGGGCTTGTTGGCGATGTCGACCCCTTCGTGGAAGGTGTTGGCATGGAGGCCGGAGCCCTCGCCGCCGAACGGGGAGAACCGGTACCCGTACGGGGAGGTGATGTGTCCGCTGGTCGGCCAGATCTCCGGCGTCGCCAGCGACAGGCTCCGCTCGTTGGTGATGTACCAGGCGATCTCCTGGAAGCTGGCCAGGCGCCGCTGGGACTCCGAGCGCAAGCCGAGCACCGTCCGCCTGACGTCGCTCTGGGACAGGCGTCCCGAACTGACCAGGCTGGCCAGGCCGGCCCGGTCGGAGGCGTTGGGTCCGCCGAGGCCTTCCTCGGACTTGAGGATCTCGTCGCGGGAGCGCATGCCCAGCAGGATGCGCAGCTGCTTGTCGGTGGCGCGCGCGGTCTCGAGGACCTCTCGGGAGCGGTCGATCTCCTGGGCCATATAGGACATCTTCGCGCCCATCACCATGTTGTCGGCCTTGGTTACCCAATAGTCGAGTTGGCGGCCGGCCGCGAAGCCGGCCCAGACGGTCAGCCCGGTCCAGAGCAGGACCCCGAACAAGACGAAGGCCATCGAGAACCGTCCTCTCAATTGCGGAAGGTCCGCATGGGGGATGACGAGGAAGGTGACGTGGTGGTTCAGGAGGCGCGAAAAGCGCAGGAGGTGTCGCACAGGGTCTCGGCGTCGCCAAACATACGACGGCGCCCTCCATTTTATAACCCCCCCTCCGGGGTGTCAATACCAAGGCTGTCAGCGGGGGGCGCCTTTCCCTAATAAGTCGGCCCGGCTCCCTTGAAATCCCGCGGACCGGCGGTTATCCTCAGACTGATGGCCCCTCTGTCCCTGCTCATGGCCGCCGTGCTGACGGCCGCCCCGGCTGCCGCCCAGGTCAAAGCCGTTCCGGAAGTGGCGGCCCCGGTGGGCGGCGGCGTCACCGGGGCCCAGTCCGGCCGCGCGATGCCGGGGGCCTCGGGCCTGAGCGCACCGTCCCTGGCGGCCCCGTCTCTGGCGCTTCCCTCGATTCCGGCGGCCGCCCTCCCCTCCGTCCAAGCCCGCGCCGGCGCCGCCGCTCTGGCCGCTCCCGCGGCGGCCCTCGCCCTGCCCGCCCCCGCGGCCCCCGCTTCCCCAGCTCGGAAGGCGGCTTCGGCCGCCCCGAAGCCGGTCCCCGCCGCGCCCGCCAAGGGCTTGGAGGGCCTGCGGGAGAAGACGGCGGAGATGGGCGAGCTGCTCGGCAAGGAGGGCGGCGGGGCGCAAGCCGGAGTCCAAGCGGCCGGCGTGGCCTCCAGCATCTTCGACGGAGGCCTCGGGCACGCCGGCCTCGACGCCGCGGCGGTGGACGCCGGAGGCTCAGGCGCGGGCGGCGCCCACCGGCTGTCTGCCTCCCTCCTCCTCCGGGCCGGCTCCGCCGATGGAGCGGGCGGCATGCCCGTCCTCGACACGCTCTCGTCGGAGGTCCTGGCCACGGTCCGTCCCACGGCCCGGGTTTCCGCCCTGGTCGAGACCGAAAGGACCGGGCCGCGCGGCGTGACGATGGCGGCCCGGGACCTGCTGGCCGCCAGCCTCGACCCCGAGGCCGTCTCGGTCAGGGTGACCGGGGTCGAAGAGTCAGGCGCCCTGGCCCCCATCCAGCACGCCGTGGTGACATTCAAATCCGGCGAGGTCGCGCGCGGCGCCGGCAGCCCGGGGATGCTGCGTCAGCTGGCCGCCTTGGAAGGCGTCGCCTCGGTGGAAATCCGGGAAGGCCCCCCGTCCATGCGCCGCGTGTCGGAAGTCCCGCCGGAGGAACGCGGCGCGGGCTACGACAGGGTGGCCGCCCTTGCCGCGACTCTTGGCTCCGGCATAATGTCTTCGTCGCTCGATGCGGGCCTGGCCGGCATGAAGGTCCACCATGGGACTCTGTCCGCCTTCGAATCGAGCGTCCGCGCCGGACCCAAGAACCTGGGCAAGGGATTCGGAGGGCGCGGCCTCTACGTGGCCGTCGCCGGCGAGCGGCCGCTGGCCGAATTCTTCGCGGCCAAGGCCGCGCGGGAATCCCGCACGCACCTGGCCCAGAACGCGGCGGTGCCCGCCTCTCCCGGCCCCGCCGCGGCCCTCGTCATGGACGGGACGGTCAACCCGGACCGCCCCCTCAAGGTCGGCCGGTTCGAAGTGCGGCGCGAAGCCCCTTCGGCCGACCTGGCCCGGGGGATACTCCCAGCAGGGTGGGACGAGGACCCCAACCTGCGCGCCCTGCTCGAACGCCGCTTCGATGTGCTGGACCTCAGGGGGCTGCGCTCGAGCGGCTTGGCCATCGACACGGACCGCCTGCTGGTGTTCCATGAGAGCGCCGGAGCCGACGCCATCCGATGGCAGGGCGGCGCGGCGGAGGCCGCCGAGAAGCAGGGGCCCGGCGCGGCGGCCCGAGCCTATGGGCGCTTCAATGTGCTCCTCGGCCGGGCCTTCTACGCCGCGACCGCCGGGTCGTTCGGCATCCTTCCCCGGACCTTCGGGACCAGCTCCGACGGCGCCCCCCTCATCATCCTTGAGCGCAAGACCGCTCCCTTCTCCCAGATCCTCCCGCGCGCGCTGAGGCCGCGGCACTACCTCTCCATCGGCGTCAACGCGGCCCCCGACCTGGCTTCCAAGAAGGCCCTCATCAAGGCCTTCGCCGAATTGGGCTCCCCCGAGGCCTTGAAGCGGCTCGGCATCGGCGAGCCGGGCGGCCCTCTCGGCTTCAAGGTCGTCACCGAGAACCCCGCCCTCGTCGCCTTCGCCAAGCGCTTCGAGAAGGACGGCTGGAAGGTCCTTCCCTACGCGCAGGACGCCCGCGCGCTGGACAAGGCGCAACACTGGCTGCAGCACCCCTACGCCTCGCTGCGCCGCCTGGCCGAGGCCGCCCTCGGCATGAGCCGCCCCGACCCGCGCCACATCATCCTGCGCGACTTCTCGGCCGCCCCCCCCGTCCGGGCCGCGGAGCCGCCCGCCGCTTCCCGCGCCCCCCCCGAGACGCTGCGCCAGGCCTTCACCCCCCTGGCCGCCGGGGAGGTCATCGTCGACGCCAACATCGCCATCGCGCTGGAGCACCAGGCCCACGGAGACCTCGTGCGCCCGGAGCACAAGGCCTTCGTCCGGCGCATCGGGGGCCGGACCGCGCGCCAGCCCGAACGGGCGTTCGCCGAGACGCGCTGGGGGGAGCCCAACGCCGTCGTCCCCATCCGCACCGAGCGCAGGTCCCCCGAATACCGCGCCCTGCTGGGGGTGCTCGATGAGGCCGTCGTGGGCCGCGCCAAAGGCGCCAGCGACCGGGAAATCGTGGCCGACGCCTTCTTCGCCGTCACCGCCGACGGCGCCCCGGCCGCCTTCTACACCGGCGACAAGGGCATCTACAACGCTCTGGCGCGCATCGCCGGACATGAGCCGGCCAAGCTGGGCAAGTCGGTGCCCGACGCCTTCCCCGACGGCTTCTCGGTCTCCATCGCCGGCCGGACCCTGCTCGTGGTCCCGGTGGCCAGCCGCTGATGGGGCTCTTCGACTGGTTCGTCGGCGACTTGGAATGCCCCGCCTGCGGGGTCCTCTCGCCGGCCGACGGCCGGACCAACGCCCAGACCAAGCTGCGCGACAAGCCCTACCAGATGGAGCTGGCCGCGGGAGACGAACTGCTCGTGACCCGCGCCTCCGCCCTGGACGCCGGCTATGTCCCCAACGACCCCTTTCCCCCCGGCGACGACCTGCGCATCCTGCAGACCTGGGAGTGCCCGTCCTGCGGCGCCCCGTTCAACTGGCTCCAGGTCGTCGTGCGCGACGGGCGGATCCTGTCGGTGGAGGCCGTGTCCCCTGACCCCGACGTGCTGGCCGCCGCCCATTACATCGACGAAGAGGCCCTGAGGCTGCTCAAGCCCCCCGCGTGACCTAAGTCACCCCCTCCCCCCCTGGAAATGCCCAGCCAGCCGACCTACCCTTATCAGGCCGTCCGTTCGTCTCCAAGCGCGCCGGATTCGAAAATTCACTCCTCATATCCGATAATACCGGCGCGGAGGAGGGAGATGGGGCGGACAGCGCGGTCGTTTCTCTCGGGTCGCGGCTTCACCTTGGTGGAGCTGATGATTGTCGTCGCCCTGATCGGCATCCTCAGCGCCATCGCCATCCCCAAATTCTCCGACCTGGTCATGAAATCGCAGGAGGGGGCCACGAAGGGGAACCTCGGCCGCCTGCGCTCCGCCCTCAACATCTACTACTCCGACATGGAGGGCTACTTCCCCAACAGCGGGCTGAACTACAACTCCAACTCCTCCACCGTCCTTTCCTCGACCTTGGTCCCCAAGTACATCAACACGATCTCGACGGTGAAAATCCGCAACCACGCCCCGCTCAACCGGGTCTACATGCACAGCGCTTCCGACGGGCACAGCCACGACGCCGGATACGGCCACTGGGCGTATGACGGACGCAATCCCACCGCCGCCACCTGGGGGAAGATCTGGGTCATGTGCTCGCATACCGACGCAAAGGGAGAACGATGGAGCAACTACTGAGGACCTTCGCGCTCTCCGCCTGCGCGGCCGCGATGCTCTGCGCCTGCGGCCGGCCCTCCGAAGCCGACGAGAAACGCGCCCTGGACAGGTCCATCGCGGCGGCCCAGGAACGGGCGCACGAGCTCAAGATGAAGGAAATCAACGGCACCGAACTCAGCGCCGAGGAGCAGGCCGAAAAGCAGCGCTTCAACGAGCAAGCCGCCGAGGACGAGCACGGCGGCACCCTCCCTGATGAGATGAGGCCCCGGACCGACCCCCAAGAGGAACCGCCGGCCCCTTGAATTCCGACGGGGCCGGGGCTATCCTCACGACGATGGCCCCCCTCCCCCTGTTCCTGGCCGGAGTATTGTCCGGCGCCCTGCTGGCGGCGCCGGCCGCGGCCCAGATCAAAGTCGTCCCCGAGGTGGCCGCCCCCGTGGGCGGCGGGGGCGTGGCCGGCGCCAACGGCGCCTCGCTGACAGGGGCCCAGACGCTCTCCGTCCCCTCCCTGGCCGCCCCGAACCTCTCCGCCCCGGCGGCCTCCGTCCTCCCTCAAGTCCAAGCGGCGGCCCCGGCGGTCGCCGCCGCGGCCCTGCCCGCCGCCGCCGTTCCCTCGGCACCCGCGGTAGCGGCCGCCGCCGCAACCCCAGCCGCCGCAGCCGCTCCGACCAAAGGCCTGGAGGGCCTGCGGGAGAAGACGGCGGAGATGGGCGAGCTCCTCGGCAAGGAGGACGGCGGCGCCCAGGCCGGCGTCGAGGCCGCCGGGGTCGCCGCGACGGTCTTCGACGGAGGAGTCCGAAGCGAGTCGAACGGGGTCTCGGCGGAAGGCGCCGGCCTGGAAGGCGGCGCCGCAGCCCGCGCTCCTCCGACGAACGACCCGGTGTCCGCGCTCTCACGGCTCCAGACGGCCCTGTCGGCGCCGGAACGGCGCCAGCGGGTCTCAGGCGACGCGAAGTTCTTCCAATCGGCGCTCTCGGCCATCACCGGCCAGCTCAAGGGGTGGAAGGCGTCCCCGCGTTCGGCCCAGGCCAGAACGAGGAACAGCGTCGCGGCCCTCCAACAGGTCCAGCAGTCCTACAAGAAGGCCCTGCTGCAGGGCGGAAGGGAGTTCCTCTCGCAGGCGGCGCAAGGGGCCGCTCCCATCAAGGAGAGCGAAGTCATCACCAGCGGCACCAGCCTGGAATCCCTGCTCGGCATCCTGTTCTCCGGCGGGATGGAGGCGACCAACCCCTACCAGGGCTTCTCGGGGGAGAGCGCGCACTTCTGGGGCGCCAAGGGCCTGGAGGTCGGGGCGGGCTACGGCGCCCAGCGCGGCTCCCACCGCAACGAGCCCGGGGTGATGCTCGTCATCAACAGCGTCGACAAGAAGAACCCCGTGAAGGTCGTCATGGGCGAGACCCTCTCGCGCCGGCCGGTCGTCGGAACCGACATCGTCGCCGCCATCGTCACCGACGGGGAGAACACCGTCGTGCTGCGGGCGGAGGCCTTGGCGGCCCTGGCCGCCTCGTCGTCGCGCTGGAAGGACTTCGTCGTCTCCGAAGCGCGCAAAGGCCGCCTCGCCCCGTTCACCGAGTGGGAACGCACCCAGACCCGCTTCCAGCCCTAATCGAAGGTCAGGACCAGCTTGCCGGTGGTGGCGCCGGATTCGAGCGCCTTGTGCGCCTCGGCCACGCGCTCGACGGGGTAGGCCGTCGTCGCGGGGGCCTGCAGCTTCCCGGACTTGACCAGGGCGAGCAGTTCCCCCATGGCGTGGGCGGCCAGGTCGGGCTTGTTGAAGAGATAGACGACGTTGAACCCCGATACAGCCCGGTTGAGGCCGGTCAGCTCGAACGGGTTGAACTTGGGCACGCGCGCGTAGCGGAACGCCATGCCCAGCCAGTTCGGACGGTCCTTGCCCCGGGGAAGGATCTCGGCGAAGCCGTAGACGACCAGGCGCCCGCCGGCGGCCAGGCGGTCGAACCCCGGACGCAATGTCGTGATGCCGTTGGCGTCGAAGACGGCGTCGAAGCCGCCGGGGGCGGCCTCGTCGACCTGCCGCCAGAAGCTCCCCGCGCCGTCGCGGACGATGACGGCGTCGGCCCCGAGCCTGGCGGGGACGTCGGCCTTGGCCGCCGTCCCGACCACCGCGACGACGCGGCAGCCCGCCGCCTTGCCGAGCTGGACGAAGGCCGTGCCGGCGCCTCCGGCCGCGGAATGGACCAGGATGGTCTCCCCGTTCATCACCCGGGCCGCGCGATGGAGCCCGTACCAGGCGGTCAGATGCACGGCCGGGAACGCCGCGGCCGTCTCGAAGGACCACGCCTCGGGCATCCGCCAGAGCTGGGAAGCCTCGACGACGATGGAGCCGGCGTAGCCGCCGAAGCGGGTGATGCCGACGACGCGCTCCCCGTTGCGGAATCCGCTGCCGGGGCTGACGCCGTCCACCTCCCCGGCGAACTCGAAGCCCGGGGTGATCGGATAGCGGCCCTTCGCCGCGGCGTAGTGGCCCATGCGGACGATGCAGTCCGCGTAGTTCACGCCCGCCGCGCGCACTCGGACCCGGACCTGGCCGGCGCCCACCGCCTCGACGCGGTCTTCGACGACCTCCAGGACCTGGTGCCCGCCGGGTTTTCGGACGACGACGCGCTTCATAGCAGGGATTCTATCATTTGGTAGAATCCGGCCGTGAGCGACCTCCGAGAGAAGTTCCTGACCTATTTCGACCGCAAGGCGCACCATGTGACGGCCTCATCCCCCCTCGTCCCCGAAGGCGACCCCAGCCTGCTGTTCACCGCCGCGGGGATGGTCCCCTTCAAACCCTATTTCCTGGGACAGAAGTCCGGCATCGACCGCGCCACCTCCTGCCAGAAGTGCTTCCGCACCACCGACATCGACCGCGTGGGCCAGACCATCCGCCACCTGACCTTCTTCGAGATGCTCGGGAACTTCTCCTTCGGCGACTATTTCAAGGAAGACGCCATCGCCTTCTGCTGGGACTTCCTCACCAACCAGGCCGGGCTCGACCCCGCGCGGCTGCACCCGACCGTGTTCGAGGAGGACGCCGAGGCCGAAACCCTCTGGAACAAGCTGGGCGTCCCGCACAAGGCCGTCCGCCTCGGAGCCGACACCAATTTCTGGGCGATGGGCCCCACCGGCCCCTGCGGCCCCTGCTCCGAGGTCTACTACGACCTCGGCCCCGAGTTCGGCTCCGGCCCCAACGACGTCGTCGGCGGCGACGGAGACCGCTTCCTCGAAATCTGGAACCTCGTGTTCATGCAGTTCGACCGCCAGCCCGGCGGCGCGCTCAAGCCCCTCCCGAAGAAGAACATCGATACCGGCATGGGGCTGGAACGCCTGACCATGGTGGTCGAGGGCAAGGCCAGCCCGTTCCAGACCTCCCTGTTCGACCCCATCCGCAAGGCCGCCGCCGACGCCATCGGCATCCCCGCCCCGGACTTCAAGGGCGCCTCCGCCCCCTCCGAAGCGGAGGTGGTGATGGCCTACCGCATCATCTCGGACCATGTCCGGGCCGCGGTGATGCTCTCCTCCGAAGGCATCATCCCCTCCAACGTCGAGCGCGGCTACGTGCTGCGCCGCCTCATCCGCCGCGCGTCCCGCTACGGGAGGCTGCTCGGGGCCAAGGACCCCTTCCTGCACCTGCTGGTCGGCCCCGCGCTGTCCATCTTCGCCAAGCAGTACCCCGAACTGGCCGCGGCGCGGGACCAGGTCAGCGAGACCCTGAAGGCCGAGGAGAGCCGGTTCCTGGAGACCCTCGAGGCCGGGGAGCGCGAGCTGCAGGAACTGCTGTCCTCCGGGCCCAAGTACCTGCCGGGGAAGGCCGTCTTCAAGCTCTACGACACCTACGGCTTCCCCATCGAGCTGACCAAGGAGATCTGCGCCCGCCATGGGGTCGCCATCGACGAGGCCGGCATCTCCGAGGCGCAGGAGGCGGCGCGCGCCGTCTCGAAGACCGAGCGGGCCGTGGCCCCCGAACTGCGCGCCACCCCGTATCGGGCGGTGCTCAACGAGACCCCGGGCCTGCGCTGCGAGTTCTCCGGCTACAAGAAGCTCGAGGAGCTGACCAAGGTCGTCGCCATCCTGAAGTACGCGAAGGCCGACGGCGCCCTGCGCATCGAAGCCGCCAAGGAGCTGGCCCCGGGCGACGAGGGCGAGGTCGTGCTGCTGCGCACGCCGTTCTATCCGGAAGGCGGAGGCCAGACCGGCGACCTGGGCGCCTTCATCGACGACGTCAGCGACGAGCGCATGCTGGCCGAGGTGCTCGACACCCAGCGCCCGCTGCCCGAGGTCATCGCGCACCGCGTGACGGCGCGGCGGACCCTGCGCATCGGGATGCGCCTGCGCGCGCGCGTGGCCATGCAGTCCCGCCGCACGACGGCCTATCACCACACCGCCACCCACCTGCTCAACGAGGCCCTGCGCCGCGTGCTGGGGACCAACGTGCGCCAGGCCGGGTCCTTCGTCTCCTCCGACCGGCTGCGCTTCGACTTCACGCACCCCAAGCCGCTGAGCGCCGCGGAGCTCTCCACGGTCGAGTCCCTCGTCAACGAGGCCATAGCCGCCGACCTGCCCGTCGAGGCGATGGAGCGCCCCGCCGAGGACGTGAAGGCCTTCGGCGCCGTGATGCTGCTCGGCGAGAAATACGGGGACAAGCCCCGCTTCATCCTCATCGGCAAGAAGGGTTGGGAAGACCCGATGGACCGCTTCAGCCTGGAGCTGTGCGGCGGCACCCATGTCGCGCGCACCGGGGAGATCCAGAGCTTCAAGGTCGTCAAGGAGAGCTCGGTGGCCTCCGGCATCCGGCGCATCGAAGCGGTGGCCGGCCCGGCGCTCGAAGAGCTCGCCAAGCGCGAGGAGGCCGAGGTGCGCGCCGCGCTGTCGGGCGCCATCTTCCGGTTCATCGAGCTGACCTCGAAGATCCAGTCCGTGACCGGCAAGCCCTACAAGAGCGTCCTGACCGACATCCCGGACCCGGATTCCGCGCCCATCGACGCGGTGCGCCGGCACCTCGGCGAGCTCAAGGAACTCGAGAAGAGCCTGGAGGCCCAGCTCTCCCAGTACAAGAGGGAGGCGTTGCTGCAGCAGGCCGAGCACGGCCGCGTGACACTGGACCTGGGCGACCGCAAGCTGGCCGTGCAGAAGTTCGACGCGGCCGAACCGCAGACCCTGCGCGAGATCTCCGACCGCCTCAAGCGCGAGCTGGGCTCCGGGGTGGTGTTCCTGGGCTCCTTCGACGCCCACAAGCTGTCCTTCGTGGTGGCGGTCACCCAGGACCTGGTGGGCTCGGGAATCCACGCCGGGAACATCGCCAAGGCCATAGCCCAGCTGCAGGGCGGCAAGGCGGGCGGGCGCCCGGACTTCGCCCAGGGCGGAGGGCCGGACTACGACTGGGACGAGCTGGTCAACAAGGTGAAGGAGCTGTCCAAGCCCTGATCAGCGGCGGCGGCCGTCGAAGGACGCGCTCTTGAGCAGGCTCTTCATCTTCGTCGTGTCGAGGCGCTTCGAGGAGGCGCCCCCCACGGGAGCGGAGCCGTCCTGGACCGGGGTGTTGAGCGCCAGCTCCCCGAGCTTCTTCAGGGACTCGAGCTTCGCCGGCTCCCCCACGGCCTTCGTGGCCTTGTTCTTGGCGCAGGCGCAGGTCGCCCCCGCCGCCTTCGCGGCGGCCGCCTGGGCCCCGGCCGCGGCGCCGGCCGCGGCCGCGGCCGCGCCCTCGCCCTGCGTCTGCGACTTGAGCTTCCCGGCGCGGGCCTCGGCCTCCTGAGGGTTGTTGTCCCACTCCGCGCGCAGCGCGGGGAATTCCTGGTGGCGCTCCTCGGCTCCGGCCAGCGCGGCGAGCGACTTGCCCTTCGCCTCGGTCAGGGCCTTGTCCGCTTCGCGGGCCTTCTCGGCCGAGAGCGCGGTGCGCTCCACGATGCCCTGCATCACGCCCCGCACCTTCTTGCCGAGGTCCGCCGCCCGCTTCATGGTGGCGAGGGAGTCGGCGATGATGTCCTTGGAGGTCCCGCCGGCGGCCTGCGAGCCCTTGCCGGTCAGGCTGACGCTGAGGACGGCGCCCGCGCCCTTGTCGAGCATCCCGGCCTTCTCGCCGTGCCGTTCCACCTTCGCCTTGAGCGCGTCGATGCCGTCGAGCTTCCCATCGAGCTCGTTGAGCGCGTCCTTGCACAGATCGAGCATCTCCTTGATGTCGGCCAGCTCCTGCTCCTGCGGCTCGAGCGCCGAGAGCTGCCCGGCCTGCGGGTCCCCGCCGGCCGAGGCGGGCTCAGAGACCTGCATCCCATCGGCGTAGCGGCGCACCTCGTCGTCGGCCTTCTTGATGCGCGACGCGGCGTCGGCCAGGGCGGAGTGGACTCCCTTGAGGCGCCCGTCGGCGGCCCTCTCCAGCTCCTTGACCTTCCCCAACTTCTCTGCGTAATCCTTCAGCATCGAGTAGGCCTCTTTGAGCCCCTCGCGCGCCTCGCGCCCGTTGAAAAGGAGCGACTTCTGGATGCTGTCGGCCCCGCCCTGCTTGGTGAACCTGGCGTCGGCGGCGCCCAGGGCCTGGTCGAGGCCCAAGACGCTGTCCCCTCCCTTGATGCGCTTGTGGAGGTGCTCGACCAGCTTGGCCAGGTCCTTGCCGTCTTCGCCGAGGCGCAGGTAAGCGCCCAGGACCTCCGGCGACGCGTCGACGGAGGGCACGCCGCGGTCCAAATCGCCGCCCGCCCGGTCTTGAGCGGCGGCGGGGACGGCGGCGACGAGGGCGGCGAGCAGCAGAGTCTTGGTCATGCCCCCATTAGAGCACCCGAAAGTCCCATGAGCCAGGGCGTAGGGGCCCAGGCCGGCCTAGGACCAAAGGCCTAGCTGGACTCCGCGCCCCGCAGCGCCTATACTCTGAGCATGTTCGGCAAGGACGCTCCGAAGACGCCCGAGTTCCTCGCCGAAGAGGCCCGCTACTACTTCGAGGAGGGCCTCTGGCCCGAGGCCGAGGCGGCCTACGCCGACCTGCTGGCCGTAGCCCCCTCCCACGCCGAGGCCTGGCTGTGGCACTCCTCCTGCCTTGGGCAGCTGGGGCGCTGGGATAAGGCCCTGGTCAGCGCCGAGCGCGCGCTGGCGCTGGACCCCCGCCTGGCGCCGGCCTGGCTCAATAAAGGAGCGGCCCTGGGCAACGTCGGCCGCTCCGCGGAGGCCGCCGAGGCGTTCCGGGCCGGACTGTCCATCGACCCCACCCTCTTCGACGCCTGGATCGCCCTAGGCGAGTGCGAAGAGGAGACCGGGCGCAAGGCCGAGGCCGCGCGCGCCTATGCCGAGGCCGTCCGGGTGCGCCCTGACGACCCCGAGGCGGCGCGGCGCCTGGGTATCAAGCTCCACGAGCTGGGACGCCCTAGGGAGTCCAACGAATGCCTTCTGGCCGCCGTGGGCGGCAAGCCCAAGGACTCCGCGGCCTGGACCCTCATCGGCTTGAACCATGTGGGCCAGGGCGACTTCGAGACCGCCCTGGCCGCCTTCGACCGGGCCGTGGACGCCGACCCCGCCGACGCCGGGGCCTGGGTCAACAAGGGCAACTCCCTGAACGCGCTGGAGCGCTGGAGCGAGGCCGTGGTGTGCTTCGACCAGGCGCTGCGCCTGAGCAAGGTGCTGCCGGCCGCCGTCTTCAACAAGGGGCTGGCCTGTCAGCGCATTGGGGACGCAGCCCAGGCCCGGGAGTGCTTCCAGCGTTTCATCAACATCGCGCCGCCCGGGATGGAGGAGCAGGTCGCCGAGGCGCAGGAGAGGCTGTCAAACTGCTAGCGCCGCGGATGCGGCGCTGTGCTGGGCGCTCAGGCGGCGCCCAGTGCTAGGAAAGTGGTGCGCCCGCAAGGAATCGAACCTTGACCCGCAGCTCCGGAGGCTGCTGTGATATCCATTTCACCACGGGCGCGTGCCGCTATTCTAACACATGACGGCGTCAGAAGCGGACGGTGATGCCGCCGCCGCTTGAAGGCGGCCGCGGCGGCGCCGGGGGCTGTTCGTCGACATATGCGTCGCTGATGGGGGCGAGCCGCCCCGGCACCAGCCACAGGAGGCGCGGGCCGTCCGGGAAGACGGCCGCCTTGAGGCGGGCCCCCTCCACCGCGGTGCCGAAGATGGAGACCGTCCCCTCGCCGAAGCGCGGGTCGCTGAAGGCCGCCGGGGGACCGCGCGGGCTCTTCTCCGCCTTGGCCGCGTAGGCCGGGAACAGGCGCTCGAGCAGGGCCAGGCGCCGTTCGAGGGAGCCTGCCGAAGGGAGGAGCATCCCCACCCCCACCGCCACGGCGCCGTCGCGCGTCATCCCGACGGCGATGGAATCCGAGGTGGTCAGTTCCGCGCGCACGCCGTGGGCCGCGGCCAGGCGCTCCAGCGCCGCCAGGGCGGCCGGCTCCAGGGCTTCGGCGTGGAAGGGGTCCTTGCGGATGCTCTCACGGTAGGCGGCAGTGGCGCGCCGGGCCGCCCTCGCGGCCCCGGAACGGTTCGCGAAGAGAAAGTCGCGCAGGCGCGCCCAGGGCTCGGAGGATTCCCCCGCGTACGCCGCGCCGATAGCGCCTACCGTCAAGGAGACGCGGCGCAGGAAGGAGCCTTCGCCGCCGAGCTTGCCCTTGGCGGTCAGGCCGCCCCCTTTGGAGACTTCCGCCACCAGGGTCTGCGCCATGCCGAGGAAGCCGTGGTCCGACCACAGGCCCGAGAGCCAGTGCTCGGCCAGGCGCACCGCCGGACCCAGGCGCAGGTGGGTGAGCACATAGTTCGCGAAGACCACGTCCGGCGTCCGGGCTGTCAGGGCGCGGTGCTGGCGCGGGTCGTTGAGGTCCAGGTAGAGCGGCCGCACCCATTCGCGCAGGTCGGGCCGCAGGCGGTAGAGTCCCGGCGCCCGGGTGGGCAGCAGGCGCCCAGCCTCGCGCTCGCGCTTGAGCGCCGCGTCGGTGGAGGGCGGGATGAAGTAGCGGCCGTTTCCCTGCGGGTCGCGGTAGTACCCCTCGCGCGCTGAAATCAGGCTCATCAGGCTCAGGTCCGCCGCGTCGATGCGCACCGACCAGGCCTTGGGGTCCTCGCCGGCGCGTTTGAGCGCGTCCTCGGTGAGCATGGCCAAGGTGTAGGGCTCGGCGCCGTAGGCCGCGCCCACCGACTGGATGTGCAGGTCCCGCGAACCCCCGCGCTTCTCGGCGATGCGCCCGTCCAGGTACTCCTCGAGGCGCTTCTGCCACAGCTTGGCGTCGCGATAGAGGTAGGTCCAGGACTCGGAACGGGCCGAGCCCGCGCGCAGCACGCGGCCCAGGCCGCGGCGCGTCTCCACGGCGGAAGGGTCCGTTCCGAGCAGGAAGCGCATGCCCGCCTCGGCGTCGGCATGGCCCACCTCGGCGGCGTAGGTCTCGAAATAGGGGACGAAGGCCTCGCCCAGGCGCTCGGCCAGCCAGGCCTGGGGGTCGGCGATGTCTCCGAGGTCCGGGCGGAAGGGCGCGGCCTCCAGAGATGAGACCAGGGAGGCGGAAGCCCCCGGGTCCTCGGCGAGGACCTTGGCCACCACCTGGGCCGACAGGGAGCGCAAGGCGGGGGCGGCCGGAGCCGGGAGGACGCCGTTCGCCGCGCCGGCGGGGGAGCGGAACAGGTCCCGGGGCAGCTCCGCCAGGCCCGCGCCCGGTGCGGCCGCGGCGTTCCCTCCTCCGGGCAAGGCCGGGGCGCGCACGGCCGCCGTGCGCACGGTCTGCGCATGGACGGGCAGCGCCGCCAGAACGAGGGTGAGGGTCCAGGGCCGCATGACCCTAGGGTAGCGGCGTCCCTCCCGGAGCGCAGGGGCCACCCGGCCCCCAGGAGGCGCCCGGAGGGCCCGTATCCGTCTGGGTCCCCCGTCGGAGAATTGTGCTACACTCCGAAAATGGAATGGTGGATCTGGTTGGTCCTCGGTTTCGGCCTGCTGGCCAGCGAGGTCGTCGTGGCCGGCACCTTCGTGCTGCTGTTCTTCGGCCTGGGCACCATGACGGTGGGCGTGCTGGCCCTGGCCGGCGTCGCCGGGCCGCTGTGGGGCCAGCTGGGCCTGTTCGGCCTGGTCTCGGCCGCCAGCTTCGCCATGTTCCGCCGCCGCCTCATCGCCGGGATGAAGCCGGCCCACGAGCTCGAGCACAGCCTGGCCGACGTGGTGGGCGGCACGGTCGTCGTCGATGAGGACATCCCGGCCGGGGGCCGCGGCAAGGCGCAGTACCGCGGAGCCCCCTGGTCGGCCGAGAACACGGGACGGGCCGCGCTGGCCAAAGGCCAGCGCGCCAAGGTGCTCGGGGTGGACGGCCTGACCCTGCGCGTCTGCGCCGAAGACGTAAACGGGAGGTAGCATGGGAGTCATCATAGTCCTAGGGGCGTTCGCCCTCTTCGTAATGATCGTGCTGTCGAAGACGGCGGTCGTCGTCCCGCAGCAGTTCGCCTTCATCGTCGAACGCCTCGGCAAGTACACGGGCACCCTGCATGCCGGCTTCCACGTGCTGATCCCCTTCTTCGACGTGGTGCGCGCGCGCATCTCGCTCAAGGAGATGGCCTACGACATCCCCGAGCAGATCTGCATCACGCGCGACAACGTCCAGGTCCACGTGGACGGCGTGCTCTACATGAAGGTCATCAACCCTGAGCGCGCCATCTACGGGGTCAACGACTACGTGTTCGCCATCGCCCAGCTGGCGCAGACCACCCTGCGCTCCGAGATCGGCAAGATCGACCTCGACAAGACCTTCGAGGAGCGCACCACCATCAACACCATGGTCGTCACAGAGCTCGACAAGGCCTCGGAGTCCTGGGGCGTGAAGGTGCTGCGCTACGAGATCAAGAACATCACCCCCCCCAAGGACGTGCTCAACGCCATGGAGAAGCAGATGCGGGCCGAGCGCGAGAAGCGCGCCGTCATCCTGACCTCCGAAGGCGAGCGCGACGCCGCCATCAACTCCGCGGAAGGCCAGAAGCAGCAGGTCATCAAGGCCTCGGAGGCCTCCAAGCAGCGCCAGATCAACGAGGCGCACGGCAACGCCGAGGCCATCCTGGCCATCGCCACCGCCACCGCGGAAGGGCTGAAGAAGGTCGCCTCGACCATCCAGCAGCCCGGCGGGGCCGAGGCGGTCCAGCTGCGCGTCGCCGAGCAGTACATCCAGCAGTTCGGCGAGCTGGCCAAGGAGAGCACGACGATGATCCTTCCGGCGAACACCGCCGACATCGCCGGCGTCATCTCGATGGCCATGGCCGCCGTCACGAAGACGAGGCCGGCTCAGAACTAGGTTAGCGCGGAGGCCCGGCCTCGGCGTCCCCGCCGCCGCGCGGCAGGAGCTTGATCGCCCAGACGGCGAGGGCCGCCGCGCCCAGCCCTGGCAGCAGCCAGTTCCCGCCCAGCCAGGCCGCCGCCCCCGCGGCCAGCGGTCCGCCGCAGGCGGCGGCGGCGAGCACCAGCCTGGTCCGGCCGCGGGACGCCGACTGCACCGCCGCCACCGCCTCCGGGGACTCCGCGGCGAGCCGCGCCAGCGCCAAAGCCCGGTCGAAGGCCGCGTCGAGCACGACACGCCGTTTGGAGGCATCCAGCTTGAGGTCCGGGCAGGACAGCGTGACGCAGACCCGGTTCGCGAATGGCTCCTCCCTCTCGACGGCGACGACTCCTCCGACGCAGAGCCTCAGGCGTCCCAGGCTGGGCGGCAGCAGCGGGCTGACGAAGGCCTGAGCCCCGCGCAGGACGACCGGGCGGGAGTGCCGCCCGGACCCCAAGGGAGCCCCGTCCAGCTCGACGCTCCGGTCGAAGGCCGCGACGCGCTCGCGCAGCAGCGCCCGGAGGCGGCCCGCACGGCCCCGGTCGCCGCCGGCCCAGAGCGCCTTGAACACCGTCCCGTCCGAACCGTCGTCCGGACCGACGCCCACGCCCTGCGCGGCGACGCGCAGCGTCCGCCGCTCCCCGGGCATCCCCGATGACACAGTCAGTTCCTGCACCCCCAGGCGCAAGGCCCCCAGCAGTCCGGCGGACAGCTCCGAGGCGGCCGGACCGAGGGCGGCCTCGGACCCGGTGATGGCCGCCATGGGGTCGACCAAGAGCTGGGCGGGGATGGGCGTCCCGTCGCAGACGAGCGAGACGGAGTCGGGACCTATGCGGAACGAGAGGGTCCAAGCCTCCAGCGCCGAGGCCAGGCGAGCCCAGCACAGGACGAACTCGGCCGGGTCTGCCAACTGCCAGCGTCCCAGCGCCCGCACGGCCCTCACCGGGTCGACGCGCAAGGTCCCGGTCTCGACCAGGGCCTCGCCAGAAGCCGGAACGGCTTCGACAAGGCGCTCCGGGGAGGGCAGCTCGAAACGGTATTTCCCGAGGAGCCGTTCGGCGGCAGCCCCCACGCTGAGCCCGGGGTCCCCGGGGGCGTTTCTGCGCCGCCATACCAGCAGGCCCATCACCGCCGGTCCGATGAGCCTGGCCCAAGGAGCGAACGGCCCGAGCCCGCCGCAGCAGAGCCACCACAGGTCGGGGGCCGTCGCCGCCAGATGGCTGGCCGCCGTCGCGCGCAGTTCTCCGGCGCCACCGCGCCCGGCGAATAGCAGCCGGATGACGAACTCCGGGACGCAGAACATGAGGAACAGCAGCGCCGGGACGCTGCGCGCCAAGTCCTCGTTGCGGGCCGTCATCCCCAGGAATTGCACCGCCGACAGCGCGAGGGTCAGGGAAGCGGCCGCCAGGGCCGCGGCAAGGCGAGGGGCTGTCACCACTCCAGAATAGCCGCGGGCCCGGAAGGCCGCAAGAGGGGCCGGTTCAGCGCAGCAGCACGGTCATCCCGGCCGCGAAGAAGGCGAAGGCCGCCCCCAGGTGCAGGGACGGCCTTCGTCTTTCCACGGCGCACTCCAGGGCGGAGGCGAAGGCGGTGCTGGTGATGGCCACCCCCGATACCGCCGCCAGGTGGCCGTGCTTGATGGCGGCCAGGTAGAACAGCAGGGAGGCGTAGCAGCCCAACAGGGAGCCGGCCGTCACGGCCGCCAGCTCCCTGCGCCCCAGGGACGCCAGGTGGCGCCGGAAGCCCAGGTCCCGCACGCGCGAGAAGGCGAAGAAGAAGCCCAGCGCCCCCAGGCAGCGGTAGAAGTTCCCTTCGACGGAGGAGAGCGCGGGCACGGCGTCGAAGGCCGAACGGGTGAGCAGGATCCCTCCGCAGTCGAGGAGCATGCCGACGCCCGCGGCGCCCAGGGCCGCGGCGTTCCAATGCCCATGGCGCCGGCGCGACTCGTGGGATATCGTCGCCAGGCAGAGCATGAAGAAGCCCACGGCCGACAGGCGCCGCGCGTCGAGCGGCTGGCCCAGGAGCACGGCGGCCAGCGTGCCCAGCACCAGCGGCTGGAAGGCGAAGATCATCAGCGTGCGTCCCGGGCCCATGCGCGCCATGGCCTCGACGAGGAAGACGTCCCCCAGGCCAAGCCCGACCGCGCCGGAGACGAGGAGCATGGCCAGCGGGGCGCCGCCCAGGCCCAGCCAGCCCGTCGACAGCGTGACGGTCAGCGCGAAGGCGGCGGCGGCCAGCAGGGCCTTGAAGGCGTTGACCCAGGCGGCCGACGTCCGGCGGGCGAAGCGCGTATAGAAGAGGCTCCCGGCGGCGAAGCACAGGTTGGCGGCGAGGGCGAAGAGCACGGGCAGGCGGTCCATCGCCGGTCATTATCGCACTATCCGCCCCCCCGCTCCCACGGCCCTCACGGCTCGGTCACACTTCGGCCATATTTGCGTCACGCCTGCGCAACGCCGTCGGACGGGCCCCGCGCCGATCCGAATTCGCGGCGCGCGAACATTTACATCCTCTCCATTGGCTAAACAGACATTCCGAGGCACCATGTGGTCAGGAGGAATAAGCCGTATGGGCGCCCCGGCCTCTCAGGACATCGACGCGCTCCTCGCCCAACTCGACCAGTTGGTCGCCCCTCCCTCGCCGCGCCCCACCGTCCGGGAGCCGGAACCCGCTCAGGCCGCCGCGCCGGCGCCCGTCCCGCCCCCCGCCCCGGGCCCCGCCAAGGCGCAGCACATCCTCATCGTCGAGGACAGCAAGGACTACCGGGAGGTCATCACATTCCTGCTCTCCGAGAGCGGCTATCGCGTGACCACCGCCTGCGACGGGCGCGAGGGGCTGGCGCGGGCGCGGGAGCTGCGCCCCGACCTGGTCCTGCTCGACTTCAACATGCCCGAGCTCAACGGCTACGAGGTCATCCAGGAGCTGCGCAGCAGCGACGACACCCGCAAGGTGCCCATCATCCTGTTCACCGGAGCGCCGAACCGCAGGGCCCTGCGCGAGATGCGCCTCGACATCGACGGCTTCCTCGAGAAACCGGTCTCCAACGCCCAGCTCCTGACCGAGGTCGAACGCGTGCTGGGACCGGACCGGACGCGCTGGAAGGGCCCTGCCCCCGAAAAGGACTTCGTCCCCGAGCTGGCACCGGTGACGATCGACCCCGGGGCCGCTCACTCTCCCCCTCCCCCGCCCGCGCCGGCCGCCCCGGTCCGGCCGTCTGAGCCGAGGAAGAAGGCCGTCGAGATGCCGTCCCTGGAGGACCTGGAGCGGGAGAGCCTCGAGGACAGCCAGGAGCTCCTCGTCGACATCGAGCACGGCGGCGACGACGCCCAGGCCGAGGCCGGCCTGGAGACGGCCGCCAACGACTCCCCGCTCGTGAACAGGGTCAACAAGATCCTGGTGCGCGCGGTGGAGCTCGGAGCCAGCGACATCCATATCGAGCCCCAGTAGCATTCCCTCAAGGTCCGCGTGCGCATCAACGGCTCCCTGCAGGAGCTCTGCTCCCTGCCCGCGTCGCTGACGGCCCGCCTAGTGGCCCGGGTCAAGATCATCTCCGAGCTGGTCATCCACGAGCGCCGCCTCCCTCAGGACGGCCAATTCCGCGCCACCATCGAGGGGCGCAAGGTCGAATTCCGCGTCAGCTCCCTGCCCGGCATCTACGGGGAGAAGATCGTGCTGCGCGTGCTGGGCGGCACGAAGATCATGGGGAGCCTGCGCGAGATGCCGCTCAACGAGAGGGACCTGCACCTGATGGAGCGCGCCCTGCGCACGCCCAACGGCCTGGTCCTGGTCACCGGCCCCACCGGCAGCGGCAAGACCACGACCCTCTACACGATGATAGCGGCGGTGAACAACCCCGATGTGAACGTCATGACCGCCGAGGACCCGGTGGAGTACCGCCTGCCGGGCATCCATCAGGTCCATGTGAATCCCCACATCGGCCTCAAGTTCGACACCGTCCTGCGCGCCTTCCTTCGCCAGGACCCCGACATCATGCTCATCGGCGAGATCCGCGACCTGGAGACGGCCGAGATCGCGGTCAAGGCCTCGATCACGGGCCACCTGGTGTTCTCGACCCTGCACACCAACAGCGCCGCCGCCAGCGTCGCGCGCCTCATCCATATGGGCCTCGCCCCCTTCCTGCTCGCCGCCAGCGTCAAGCTCATCATCGCCCAGCGCCTCGTCAAGGTGCTCTGCCCCGACTGCCGCGCCCCGAGCGGCATCGCGCCCGACGAGCGGCACATGCTGCAGCCCGAGGAGCTCGAACAGCTCGGCACCGTCTACCGGGCGGTCGGCTGCCGCTCCTGCGGACAGACCGGGACGAAGGGCCGGCGGCCCATCTTCGAGGTGATGTCGATCGCCTCCCCCAAGGTCCGAGACCTCATCCTCGCGGGGGGCGGGGCCGACGCGCTGGCGACCTGCGCGGTGGAAGAGGGGATGACGACGCTGCGCCAGGCCGCGCTGGGGGCCGTGGCGCGCGGCGAAGTCTCTTTGCCGGAAGCGCTGAAGGTCATCCTGGGCGGGTGAGGGGCATCATGGAGCAACAGACGGCAGTCCAATCCGCGGCCACGCTGGAAAGCGAAGCCGTCCGGCGCAGCGCCGTCGAGCAGCTCCTCGCCGCCGCACGCCTTCAGATGGCCCTCTACGACACCCCCGGCTGGGAGAAGACCGTCTCCATCCTCATCTGCCTGCTCCAGCGCGTGCCGGACTACGCCCCGGCCTGCGCCGCGCTGGCCGAATGCTACACGCACTGGGGCTTCCGGCGCGAGCTCGACGGCCTGGAAGCCCAGAGCTTCTACGGCCTGGCCTTGGAGCAGGCCACGCGCGCCGTGGAGCTGTCCCCCTTGGACGCCGCCTGCCACCGCGCGCTGGCCGTCGCCCTGCGCCGCGGGGCTGATGCCGACCCCGCTCGGCGCCAGGAGGAGTCCCTGGTGGCCCTGGACCTGGACCCCAAGGACGCCTCCAATTGGTACGAGTACTGGCGCGCCTTCGGCTACAACCCGGGCGACCCGGCCGTCACGCGCGCCCTCGAGCTCGACCCCCGCCTGGTAGGAGCCACGATAGACCTGGGGGTGGCCCTCTGCGAGGCGGGCCGCCTCCCGGAGGCCCAACGCTACCTGGAACGCGCGCTGGAGCTCTCTCCGCACAACTCGCTGGCCCACTACGACCTGGCCATGGTCCTCGACCGCGAAGGCCGCGCCCGCGAAGCCAGGGAATCCATCGAGGCGGCCCTGGCCGAGGACCCCGAGAACCCCCTCCTGAAGGAAGGCCTGGCCATATTGTCGGGAGGGGGCCGTGGATAAGGCCCTGCCGCCCCCCGAAGCCGGCCTGTCCGTCAAGGGCATGGCCGCCGCCCGGGAATTCTTCAAGCTGCTGGGCCAGACGGCCAAGCTGATGGGGCTCTACAAGCCCAACCACCCCGTCCCCGCCGCGTCGCTGCGCGAGACGGCGAAGTTCCTGGAACGCCTCTTCACCACCCCGGGCCTGGGCCGGATCACCTTCTCCCTGATCGACGGGCGCTGGCTGGCGAACGGCGCCTTCTTGGCCGATGCCGAGCAAATCTCCGAGGTCCTGCTCGGCGTGTTCAGAACGCACCACATCCAATCCCTCAGCATCCTGCCGGGCGCCCTCCCCTTCGAATTGAGCGCCATCTGCGAGCTGGCCGCCCTGCCGTCGCACAAGGCGGAGGGGCTGGACCTGACCGACGCCCTCAAGCAGCGCGGCGTCTACCGCGTCCTGCTGGGCGTCGAGCACTATGCGCGGGCCGTCCCGGACGCCCATCCCGCGGCCGCCAGCCGGGTCGAGAGCCCGCTCCACGCGCCCCTCCCCCAGGGCGGCAGTCCGGCGAAGAAGCCCGAGCTCTACGCCTCAGCCGGCGGCTTCGGCGCCCTGATCAAGAGCCTGGTCGAGACCGCGGTGACGAACCCCGAAGAGCGGGCCAAGATCTACGCCGACACCGTGCGGATGGTGCGCGAGGCCATGGAGCACCGGGTCGCAGAAGCGACCGAGAGCCTGAAAGGGGAGAAGCAGCGGGTGACCTTCGAACGCGAGCGCGCCGAGCGCGTCTTCGAGGCCGTGGCCGACGGGCGGGTCGTGGTCGACAAGGACGGCAGGGTCATGATGATGGACCATCGCGCCGAGGAGATCATCGGCAAGAGGCTCCTCGAGGCCGCCGGCAAGCCGTTGGCGGAGAGCGCGGCCGGAGAAGGGCGCATGGTGGCCCTCTCCGAGGGGCTCCGGTTCGACCCCGACTCCCCCGCCTCGCTCAAGGTCAGCGTCGTGGGGGAGGGCGCCGCCGATTCCATGCGCAAGGCCATGGCCCTGGTGCATGACGAGGAAGGCCGGGTCGTGGGCGCCCTCGGAGAGCTCCCCTCCCAGACCAAGGCCCGCGAGCTCGAGAAGCTGGCCGACGAATTCGTGGCCGGGGTGACCCACGAGCTCAAGGCTCCTCTGGCCTCGATCTATTCGGCCCTGGAGCTGGTCAGCAAGACCGCCGCGGGGAAGCTCAGCGAACAGGAACAGCGCTTCCTCAGCATCGGGTCGCGCAACGTGCTCAAGCTCCGCACGATGATCGACGAGATCCTCGATTTCTCCAAGATCCAATCCGGGAAGATGACGGTGAGGGCGGAGCCCACCGCGCTCGGGGTCATCCTCTCCGAGGGGGTGGAGAGCCTGCGGCCCTGGGCATCCTCTAAGAACATGACGCTCGCCCTGGGCCCCGGCCTGGCCGACTGCTCCAGCCGGAAGGTCATGGCCGACCATGGGCGCATCGTGCAGGTCGTCACGAACCTCGTCTCCAACGCCATCAAGGCCACTCCCGACGGGGGGGCGATCACCGTCGACGCCGCCCTCGGCACCGGGCCGGACGCCGGGTCCATCATCGTCTCGGTCTCCGACACGGGACACGGCATCGCCAAGGAGGACCTGGAACGCATCTTCGTGCGCTTCACGCAGGTCGTCCCGAAGGGACGCACCCGTGAGGGGGTCGGCCTGGGCCTGACCATCGTGCGCCAGATCGTCGGGATGCAC
This sequence comes from Elusimicrobiota bacterium, assembly GCA_016218495.1. Classification (GTDB taxonomy): domain Bacteria; phylum Elusimicrobiota; class Elusimicrobia; order UBA1565; family UBA1565; genus SCTT01. The sequence goes on along the minus strand of JACRDU010000084.1, from coordinate 16,683 downwards.
CACGGCCAGATGAGCGTGCGCAGCGAGGTCGGCAAAGGCAGCACCTTCACGTTCAGCCTGCCGTTGGCCGTCGGAGGATGACATGAGCGGACTGGCCGACTTCGCGCGCCTCAACCCGGACCCGATGCTCAAGACCGACCCGGCCGGACGCCCGACCTATCTCAACCCCGCGGCCAAAGCGCTCTTCCCAGAGCTGGCCGTCCCCGGCGCCGCGCACGCGCTGCTGGCCGGCTGGCCGGAGGTCGCCGGGTTCCTCGCCGCGCACGACGACCAGGTCCCGTTCGTGCGGCGGGTCGCCGTAGGCGCGCGGGTATACGAAGAGCACATCTTCCACGCCCGCGGCCGGTCCGAGTTCTGGATGTACGTAAACGACGTCACGGAGCGCGAACAGGTGGAGCACCTCAAGCAGGAGTTCCTCCAGAACGTCTGCCATGAGCTCAACACCCCTTTGACCTGCCTGTGCGGCTGCCTCCAGAGCCTAGCGGCGGACCTCGACGGGGCCCTGGCCCCCGAACAGCGCGCCTTCATGCAGATCGCCATACGCGGGGCGCAGCACCTCGCCGACATGGTCAACGATCTGACCGACAGCGCCCTCCTGGAGCGGGGCCGCCTGCGCATCGAACCGCGCCGTACCGAGGTCGGCCCGATTGTCGCCGACGCCGTGGCGGTCTTCGCGCGTTCGGGCAACCACGGCTGCGCCCTGACGGCGGAGGTCCCTCCCGACCTCCCTCCGGTCCTGGCCGACCCCGTGCGCCTGCGCCAGGTCCTCAACAACCTCATCTCGAACGCGCGCAAGTTCACTCCGGGCGACGGGACGGTGCGCGTGCGCCTGCGCCCATGCCCCGACGACGCGGCGTTCCTGCAAATCTCTGTCGACGATACGGGGTGCGGCATCGCGCCGCAGGACGCGGGAAGGGTCTTCGAGCGGCTCTTCCAGGCCCGGTCCGACGGTCCGCGGCCCAGAGGCCTCGGCATCGGCCTCTATGTCTGCCGGGAACTGGTCGCCGGACAGGGCGGGAAGATCTGGCTGGAGAGCCGGCCGGGGGTCGGCAGCTCCTTCCATTTCACCCTCCCGCTTTTTTCCATCGCCCGCCTGCTCGAGCCCTTGTCGGCCATGGGCCCCCTCGGAGCCCTCTCGCAGCTGACGCTCGAGCTCTTCGAGCCCGGGCGCGTCCTCGAAGCCCGGCTCCGGCACGAAGTCATGCAGTCGGCGCGCGACGCCGTCGGCGGCCTGCTGGGCGTCGACGAGGTCCTGCTCCCTGAGGCCGCGGAGGTCGGCGCGGAAGGGAGGCTCTTCGTGCTCAGCCGCAAGGACCTGGGCACCGTGCAGCGGCTGGGGCGCAGGCTGGAGGCGCGCCTGGCCGGAGTGACGGCCTGCTTGAGGTCGGGACCGACGCCATCGGTCCGTGCGGAGTGCATCCCCCTGCCCGCGGGCCGCGATTGGGCCGAGGCCGCCGGGCGGGCGGTGGAAGAACGGATGCGGCGGGAAGCTCTGGGGAGGGCCCATGAATGTTCACCAGGATGAAGTCCGGGACATCGTCGTGGTCGATGACGACGCCGACCTCAGGGGAGTCGTCTGCGCCGTCCTGCGGCGCTCCTTCCCCGGGCTGTCGGTCGTCCAGGCCAAGGACGGCCTGGAGGCGCGCAAGCGGATGATGGACATGAAGCCCCGCGTCGTCATCGTCGACCTGCACATGCCCGGCCTCGATGGGCGGGGCCTGTGCGAGTACATCCAGTCGGAGCCGTGGCTTTCCAAGACGCGCGTGCTGGTCCTGACCGGGCACTGTTCGCGGGAGAACCGGGAGGCCATGTTCCAGCGCGGGACCAGCGAGTTCCTGGGCAAGCCCTTCGAGCCCTCCGAGTTGGTCTCCAGCGTCGCAAGGCTGCTGGCCTAGCGGCGGGCGCGGCCTTGCTTTCGGGGCCCTCCGGAGGCATCATTCCCGGGATGCCCTCCGCCGCCCTCATCCTCCTCCTGGCCGTCGCACCGGAGCCGTCCCAGGCCGCCCTGGCCTGGCCCATCGACTGCACCCCCGGGTTGAACTGCCGGGTGGCGAATCTGCCCGACCCCGGGAAGACCGGCGAGAACGCCTTCTGCCGCAAGAACGGGATAGCCGGCCACGAAGGCACGGATGTTTCCATCTCCAACGAAGCCATGGAGCATGGCGTCGACGTCTACGCCGCCGAGGACGGGGTGGTCTCCTGGTCCTTCGATGGGAAATTCGACCGCTGTCCCGCCCCCGCCGAGCCCGATTGCCGCGAGCCGAGCGGGCCCCTTGCTCCCGGCCGACGCGACGGCACGACCGTCTGCACGCCTTTGGGCCCCTTCTGCCGCGACGGCCGCGGCGAGTGCTTCTGGTGCTTTGCCGGCGGCAACGTCGTCGTCGTCCTGCATGAACGGCCCGACGTCTTCGCCACGCGCTACGACCACTTCAAGAAGGGCTCTATCCTGGTCAAGCCGGGCGAGAAGGTCAAGAAGGGCCAGAAGCTCGGCGAGGTCGGCAGCGCGGGGCGTTCAACGGCGCCCCATCTCCATTTCGAGGTCTGGGGCAAGACGTTTTATGACCCTGTCGACCCTTGGCTGGGCCCCTGCAGCCCTGCGCGGGGGCGGTCCCTTTGGAACCGCCAGCCCAAGCCCTACTGATGTATACTCCGCCCATGCGCGTCCTCCTCATCGCCGGCCGTTTCCCGCCCCAGCAAGGCGGGGCCGCCGCCGCCGCCGGACGCCTGGCGCTGTCCTTGGGTGAGAGCCTCGAGCGCCTCGACGTGCTCCTCCTCGACCCGTCCTTGCCGCCCGGGTCCGCGCGCGGAGAGGCGGCCGGCAAGGCTCGTGTGCATCGGCTGGGCCCCGCCCCGCGCGAGGACGAATCCTCCCAGCTCCTCTTCGAAGCCGCGCTGGCGCTGGCGAAAGACGCGCGCGCGGACCTCATCCACGGCTTCTACGCCTTTCCCGCCGGCTACATCGCCGTGTTGGCCGCCAAGCGCCTGGGCCTGCCCTCCGTGGTCAGCTTGCGCGGCAACGACGTGGACCGCGACATGTTCCGCGCCGCCCGCCAACCCCTTCTGTGCTGGACCCTGGCCAACGCCGATGCCGTCGCCGGGGTCTCCAGCGAACTGCTGGAACGGGCCAAGGCCTTGACCGGCCGTCTGGGCGGACTGCACCTCACGCCCAACGGGGTCGACCCCCTGGTATTCTCGCCCGGCAGCCCGGACCCGGCGGATGTGGCCGCGCTGGGGCAATCCCCCCGCCCTTGGGTGGGCTTCGCCGGAGAAGGACGGTTCAAGAAGGGGCTGTCCATCCTGTGCTCGCTCGCCGAAGACTTCGCCCGTCGCGAATCGGGCACCGTCTTCCTCATCGGCGGGGCGCGGGACGAAGAAAGAGCCGGCCTGGCCCGATGGCGTGGGCAACACCCCCAAGCCTCGCCTCGCCTCGTCGAAGTCGGCTATAAGGCCGAGACGCCGGCGCTGGTCTCCCATTACCGGGCGATGGACCTCTTCGTATTCCCCTCCCTCTGGGAAGGGATGCCCAACGCCCTGCTCGAAGCGATGGCCTGCGCCCGCCCCGTCGTGGCCTCCGCCGCCGGGGCCATCCCCGAGATGCTCGGCGACACCGGCGTCGTCTTGCCCATCTCCGACCTGCACCGCCTCCCCGAGGCCGTCCAGCGCGTCCTTGCCCTCCCCGAACCGGAACGCAAAGCCCTAGGCGAAGCCTCCCGCCGCCGGGTCCAGTCCTTCTTCTCCCCCACCCTCGAACGCGACACCCTCCTCTCCGTCTACAACGGTGTCAGACATTCGAAACTTTCGGAAACCGAGGGCGGATTGGAACTTTCGAAAGTTCCGAATGTCTGACACCATTTTATGAAGGTCCTTTATATGGCTTGCGATCCGGCGCCGATGGCTAAGGGGTCTTCGGTGCGCATCGAGGCGACCCTGCGGGCGCTGCAAGCCCTGGGGCACGAGGTGAGGGCTCTGACGCCTGCCGGGCCTTCTAAGGCGTGGGATTTCCTGCCGCATGACACGGTCGCACTGCCCGAGGGGAACCATCTCGCGCGCATGTTGGCCTGGAGGGAGGCCGCAAGGGGCTGGCTCGCCGGGCGGGATGCCGACATGGTCCAGTTCCGCGGCCACTGGGAGGGGGTTCCGGCCCTGGCCTGGGCGGCCGAGCACAAGGCTTGCACCGTCTTCGAAGCGCATGGCTTCCCTTCCGTCGAGCTCCCTGCCCACTACCCGGCTTTGGAAGAGCGGCCTTCTTTGGTCGACAAGCTCATCACCGAGGAGCAGACGCTCATCGGCGGGGCCGACCTCCTCCTCAGCCATTCGCTGACCGGACACCGCTACCTCCTCTCCCGCGGGGCGCGGCCCGAGCGCGTCGCCGTGGTGCCGAACTTCGTCGATACGGCCCTCTTCACTCCCCCCCCGGCGCCCCCGGCCGAACCTGGCCCCATGCGGGTCGTCTATGTAGGCACGCTCGCCCCTTGGCAGGGGCTGGGCGTCCTGCTCGAGGCGTTCTCCCGCCTGCGGGGGCGCGTCCCCGCCGAGCTCCATGTCATCGGCCCCCGCAAGGGCGCCTGGCACCGGGAGCTCTCGGTGCTGGCCAGGCGCCTGCGCGTGCGGCCCCTGCTCAAGGTCTCCGGCGCCATGGCCCGGCCCGACCTGGCCGCCGTCCTGCGCACGGCCCAGGTCTGCACGGCACCGCTGCCCTCCGACGAGAGGAACTCGGGCCAGGGTTGCTGCCCCTTGAAGGTCCTCGAGTACATGGCCGCCGGCCGCCCCATCCTGGCCACCTCGGCGCCCCCCCTGCGCGAGATCCTCACGCACATGGAGACCGCCTACCTGGCCAAACCAGGAAGCCCCGCTGCGCTGGCCGAGGGCCTGTCCTGGCTGGCCGCCCACCCCGCCGAGCGGGAAGCCCTCGGCGTTCGCGCCCGGGAACGGGCCCTGGCCGCGTGGACGCCGGGACATTTCCACGACCGTCTGGGCGCCGCGCTGGCGCGCCTGGCACAACCCATCCCCACCGGAGGAACCCCATGAGCGAACGCCTCAAGGTCGGCCGACACACGCTGGAAGGCACGAAGGGAATCCTCCTCCTGCGCTTTCGCACGGCCATCGCCCAAGACAAGGCGGCCGAGAAGTCCTACAGCCGCCAGTGGAAGATCGCCGTCCTGCTGGCCCTGCTGGCCGTCGGGCTCGGGCTATCCCTGACCGGCCGCTGGGCCACCAAGCACCGCCACCGCCGCGCCCGGGCCGTCGTCGCCGCCATCGCGGGGGCCTCGGCCCTGGGCTTCCTGGGTGCCTGGGTCAAGGCCGCCATCGAGAAGAGCCACGACCTCGACGACGCCAAGCTGGCCGCCCTCAAGCGCTTCCTCGAAGTGGCCGGCACCGACATGCCCAAGGACGCGCCCCTCTCGGTGGATGTCGACTTCCGGGGCTACAAGGACGGCGGCACCGTCGTCGGGAAGGAAGGCGGGCTGTTCTCCAGCATCAAGACCTACCGCTACCGCCACGACTGGCTGTCCTTGTCCGGCTCCTTCGCCGACGGGAACCGCTTCCGCTTGCAGGTCACGGACCGCGTGACGCGCAAGGAGAAATCGAAGCGCAAGTACACCAAGGTCCGCGAAAGCCGGCACAGCCGGGTCCGCCTGGTCCTGAGCGTGAAAGACCGCTGGGGCGGGGCCGCCGGGGCGGCCGCCGCCGCTGCGGCCGGGAAAGTCGGTCCCCACCGCCCGGCCCGCGTGAGCGCGCGCGGCCGCATCCTCGTCGCGGATTGGAACGCCGGCCTCTCCAAGACCATGACCGGCCGCTACGGGTCGACGACGGGGAACGCGGACGGCCGCGTCACGGCCGACGACCTGCTGGGCAGCCTGGTGTGGACTTACGCGGCCCTGCAGCGGACCCGCCCCCAGGCCGCCTGATGTACGCCGTCGAGGAGCTGGCGAAGAAGCCGGGGTTCCTCGACGCGCTTTCGCGCAGCATCGCCCTGGAGGCCGACCCGCCCCTGCTGCGGGACCTCAAGATAAAGCTCACCTCGCTGTGCAACCTGCGCTGCGCGATGTGCGGCTATTGGGAGAACAAGACCGAGACGGCCCTGCCCACGGAGCGCTGGAAGGCCGTCCTCTCGGAGGCCTCGGCCCTCGGAGCGCGCAAGGTGCATTTCTCGGGCGGGGAGGTCTTCCTGCGCAAGGACTTCCTCGACCTCGTCGAGCACGCCTCCGGCATCGGGCTCAAGGTCAACCTGACCACCAACGGGACCCTGGTGGACGGAGAGAGGGTCCGCCGCCTGCTGCGCGCCGGGGTCAACGCCGTCTCCATCTCCCTCGACGGGCCTGACGCCGCCGTCCACAACGCCGTGCGCCGGCGCGACTACGCCTTCAAGTCGGCGGTCCGGACCGCCCGGCGCCTGGCCGCCGGCACCGGCAAGCGCCGGGTGAAGGTCCGCATCAACAGCGTCGTCATGCGCGACAACTTCCGCGAGCTGCCCCGCATGGTGGAGCTGGCCGCGCGCCTGGGCGCCATCGACCTGGTGCCGATGCCGGTGGACGAGAAGGGCGAAGGGACGCTGCGCCTCACCAAGCGCCACATCCTCGAGTACAACCGGGAGGTGGCCCCGCGGGTCGAGGAGGCGCGCCTCAAGGCCGGCTGGACGGCCCCGTTCGACCGCGTCTACCCCTTCGGCGTCACCGAGGAGGAGGTCCGCCACTCCAAGAAAGGCCTGTACGCGCGCGGCTACTTCGAGACGCGGACCTGCCTGGCCCCCTGGCTGCACATGTTCGTCGCCTGGGACGGCGCGGTCTACCTCTGCTGCATGACCAACGGCAGGATAGAGCCCTTGGGCAACGTCGGGACGATGCCGGTGTCCGACGTCTTCCTGGGGGAGCGCTACCGTGCCGTGCGGGCCGACTTCACGCGGGGACGCCAGCTGAAGGCCTGCGCCAGCTGCGACCTGTTCCGTCCCCAGCTGGACGCGCTGCATTCGGCCCTCGAAGCCCGAGCACGAGCTCCCAAGCCCGCCGCGCCCCGTCCTTGAACGGCTCCGGCTCGGCCGGAGGCTGCGACAGCGCCGAACGCAGTCCGGCCTCCAGTTCCTCGGGAGACCGGGCCGTCCGTCCCCCCTCCGCCCGACGCTCCTGCTGGTCGTAGAGCCTTTCCTGCGGGACGAAGACGGCGGGGACGCCCAGAGCCCTGGCCTCGTGGTAGGAGTGATAGCCCGCGGCGCAGACCACGGCGTCCGCGGCGCGCAGCAGGCGCATGGCCGGGAAGGGCGCCCCGACCCTCAGAGTCGCGCCGCCCAGCCGGGCCAGCGCCTTGGCCGTCACGCGGGCCAGCTTCGGCTCGCCGAGCAGGAGGACGAGCCGTTCGGTCGCCGGGACCCCCATTTCCAGACGGGCCTCCTCCCGGCTCAGACATTCGTCGGGACGGCGGATGAGGACGGGGCCGGTCCGCTCACAGCGCCGGCCCAGGGCTTCGAGTCCGGCAGGCCCGGCCTCGGCCCAGAGCACTCCCTCGTAGCGCGCCTCGACGGCGGAGCGAACCTCCGGAGCCAGGTAGTAGTCGGGGCGCGCGCGGCGCGCCACCAGCCAGGACCGCCGGCCGGCGAAGAAGGCCTCGCCCAGCTCGCCGAGGACGCCGCGCGGGAAGAAGTCGACCAGGACCAGGTCAGGGGAGAAGCGCGCCGCGGCTTCGGCCGCCCAAGACCCCAAGGCGGCGCGGTCCGGCTCTTCCGGGGGATGCTCGCAGGGCACGCCTTCGGCCCGAGCCCAAGCACCGAGGCGCGAGGGCGCCAGCAGGAGGCCCGACGCGTCGGGACGGAGGTCCCGGAGGCGGCGCAGCATGGCCAGCCCGCGCACGGCGTGGCCGTGCCCCCCGCCCAGCCCGTAATAGAGGACCTTCACCGCTCAGGTGCCGTGAATGTCGCCTTCATGTCCCGCGGCCGCGGCGCCGCCGCCGGAGCCGGTCCGCTCGAAGACGCCGTAGTCGTCGGCGTCGTAGTAGGCGTAGCCGTCGTAATAAGACCCGGCGTACATGTAGGGGCTGCGCCGCCTATCGTCGGGCTCGACGACCTTGGCCTGGTCGGCGCAGCTCAGGCAGAGCGGCCCCTCCTCGGTCATGTGCTGATGGGCGTGGCAGATGCCCTTCTTGCAGCGGAAGCACCCCGTCGAAGCGGGCTCGCCGCAGTCGTGGGCGAAGAGGAAGCCCCGGCGCTCCTCGCAGTTCACCGGGAGACCTCGAGGTAGTAGACGACCACCGCCGCGCGCAGCTCGAGCGGGAGCCCCTCGGCGGCCAGCCACATCCCGGCGCGCGCCTCGGTCATGCCCTTGAGCTGGAAGAGCAGGGTTCCGTCCTCCTTCTTGAAGACCAGCTTGCCCTCGTGCGCCTTGACCTTGGCCACGGTCTGCCCGCCCTCGGTGCGCAGCTCGTAGCCCTCCTCCTTCGACTTGGCCTTGAGCACCGTGGCGTCCGAGGCGTCCTTGAGCTTGAAGTCCAGGCCGTCCTTCTTGATCTTGAACAGGCGCTTGCCCGAGCCGTCCTCAATCTCCAGGCCGTCCGGCTTGGTCTTGAGCTTGGCCGTCTCGTTGTCAGCGGCGTCCTTGACCTTCACGCGGTCGTCCTTGACGCGCAGCTTCGCCACGAAGGCCCCGTCGCCCGTGGAGGTCTTGTAGCCGTTGTCGTAGGGCTCCAGCTTGAGGAGGAGCTTCCCCGAGGCGTCCTCGAACTTGAAGACCTCGCGCGGGGCGGCCGGGCCGGTGGGGGCCCCGGACGAGCCGGATTCGGGACGGCCGCAGGCGGCCAGCAGCAGCACGGACACCAGCAGTCTTCGTTTCATGAGGGTTTCCTCCAAAGCGGGACGAGCCGGAACAGGCGCCAGAGGGCGAAGCCGACGGCGACGGCGCCCATGAAGACGACGGGCCAGGGGCCCTGCGGGACCTCGCCGCGCCCCTGGGCGAAGGGCAGGTATATGAGGAGGGCCGCCCAGGCTATGGTGACCAGCTGGTCGGCGATGGAATCGCGCAGGTCGTCGCGGAACTCCATGGCGCCGTAGCCGAACAGGCCCTGCAGATATCGGGGCATCACAGCGCTCCCGCCGGCAAGGCGCGGACGCTGAAGGCCGCCTCCCAATCCGGCTGGGTGGCTTCGTTGAGGCTCAGGCGCCAGACATAGCGGCCCGGGGCCAGCGGCATGGGCGGAATGGTCAGGGCCAGCGGGACGTCGAGCGGTGTCCCCACCGGCAGGCCGGCGGGCCGGCCCACCTCGAAATTGCCGGCCAGGGCGGCCGGAGCGTTCCCCTCCGGTCCCGGCAGGTGGACGGGATGGCCGTCGGCGTCGATGAGCTCCATCTTGAACTCATGGCGGCGGTTGGTCTGGTTCCAGGGCACGTCGATCTTCAGCGCGATGGCGGATGGGCAGGGCTGGGGCCCGGTCACCGACCAGCCGCCCCCCATGATGTAGAGCTTTCCCTGCACCACCTGGGCGAAATCGCTGAGCAGCATCGTGACTTTCATGGGGCCTCGCTGTACCCCACAAGACTAGCATAGCGGTACAATACCGAGGAATGCTCTCCGGCAGCCTGGCCGCGCTCGTGCTCCCCCTCCTGGCCCTGCACCCCGGGCTCAGCGGGCTCTATGTCCTCGACCGCGGGGAGGACGCCTTGGTGGCGCGCGTCTGGATGGTCGAGCACGCCTCCCACAGCATCGAGGCGCAGACCTTCATCTGGACCTCCGACCACGTCGGCATCCTGGCCTCGGAATCCCTGCTGCGCGCCGCCGAGCGCGGGGTGAAGGTGCGCGTCATCGTCGACGACCTGATGGTGGACGCCCCCGAGGAGCAGCTCCTCTTCCTGGCCGGCCGCGAGAACATCGATATCAGGGTCTACAACCCCAACCTGACCGTGGGGACCGGTCGGGCGAAGCGGCTCTGGAACGCCCTGACCGGCCTCCGGGCCGTAAACCAGAGGATGCACGACAAGACCTTCATCGTGGACGGGGCGGCCGCCTTGACCGGCGGGCGCAACGTGGCCGACGAGTATTACGACTTCGACCATGCCTACAACTTCCGGGACCGGGACCTCCTGGTCCTCGGGCCCGCCGTGTCGGACATGCGCGCGAACTTCGAGCGGTTCTGGGCCGACCCGCGCAGCGTGCCCGTGGAGAAGGCCCTGGCCGGCCGGGCTCTTTCCCCGGAGCGGGCCCGGGCCCTGCGCGCCGAACTGGCCGCTTACGCCGGGAGCGCCGGGAACTTCTCTCCTGAGGTGCGCGCCGCCGTCGCCGGCGTCCCCCGCCGCTTCCCGGAGCTGGTCGACGGCCTCACCTGGGCCAAGGCCCGGTTCCTCGGCGACGACCCCGGGAAGAACCCCGGCCGGGAGGGCCTCAAGGGCGGAGGGGCCGTGACCAGCGCGCTCCTGGAAGCCGCCGAAGGAGCCAAGGAGCGCCTGACCATCCAATCCCCCTACTGCGTGCTGACCGAGCGCGGCCTGGAGCTGCTCTCCGGGCTGGTGAAGAAGGGGGTGACGGTCCGCATCCTGACCAACTCCCTGGCCGCCAGCGACAACCTGCAGGCTTCCAGCGGCTACATGAAGCAGCGCTCCCGGCTGCTGGCCGCCGGCATCCAGCTCTTCGAGTTCCGCCCCGACGCCGCCGTCTCCAGCCGTCTGATGGGGCCGGACCGCCCCAAGACGGCCAAGCCCCCGGTCTTCGCCGTCCACGCCAAGACCATGGTGGTGGACGGCAAGACCCTGTTCGTGGGCACCTTCAACCTCGACCCCCGCTCGGCCCACCTCAACACCGAGGCCGGCATCCTCGTCACCCACCCCGGCCTGGCCGCGCGGGTGGAGAAGGACATCGAGGAGGACATGTCCCCGGGCAGCGCCTGGAAGGCCGGGGAAGGCGACTCCGCCGCCCCGCGGGGGCACCGCTTGAAGGCGTTCCTCTGGGGGCTACTGCCCCTGGACCCGCTCCTATAGGAGGAAGATGAGGACCATCCTGCTGCTCGTCGCGTCCAACGTGTTCATGACCTTCGCCTGGTACGGCCATCTGCGCTACAAGGGCTTCCCGCTCTGGGCCGTCATCTTGGCCAGCTGGCTCATCGCCCTCCCCGAATACGCCCTCCAGGTCCCTGCCAACCGCTTGGGACACGGATACTTCAGCGCCCCCCAGCTCAAAATCCTGCAGGAGGCCATCTCCATCTCCGTCTTCCTGGTTTTCTGCGGGACCTACCTCAAGGAGCCCGTGCGCTGGAACCACATGGCCGGGCTGGGACTCATCTTCCTGGGGGTGTTCATAGGCCTGAGGGACATGCCGCAGGCCGCGGCGGCGGAGGCCGCCCCCCCTGCCTTGACGGCCCCAGAATAGGTATGATTGTCACGACGCCCCACAGAGAGGAATAACAATGGCCACTGTCAGCAAGTTCATGAAGCCGCTCACCCCTTCTTCCGACCTCGCCGAAGTGGTCGGTGCGAAGGCGTTGCCCCGGACGGAAGCGACCAAGAAGCTCTGGGACTACATCAAGAAGAACAAGCTCCAGGACTCCAAGAACCGGCGCAACATCAACGCCGACGACAAGCTTGCGAAGGTGTTCGGCGGGAAGAAGACCGTCTCGATGTTCGAGATGACGGCCCTCGTCTCGAAGCACCTGAAGTAAGAAGCTCTGACCTGACAAAGAACCGGCCCCCCGGCCTCAGCGCCGCGGGGGCCGGTTTCTATTTGCGGCCGTCGAAGAGGCGCCGGGCCAGGTAGAGCCCCGGGGAGAGGACGGGCAAGGCGCGGTCCACCAGCGGCGCCGCGCGCACGGCGGTGCGCTGCGCCAGGCGGGCGGCGTCCTGGGCAAGCCGGACCTCCATCGCCACGAGGTCGGCGGCGGTCTGGATCTGGAAGCGCGCCAGGTCGGCTATCTGGCGGCCGCGCGTGTCGGCCTGGGCCAGGACCTCCTGGGCGCCCGGCGGCAGGTAGTAGAGCTTGCTCTGCCCGCCCGGAGCGACGCGCAGCTGCACATAGCCACCCGGGCTGGCTTCGCCCTGGGCCATCGCCACCGGGCCGATGAGCGCCCGCATCGTGGGGGACAGGAAGCGCACATAGTCCACCGAGGCCGTGACGCGGCCCCCGCCCGAGGCCAGGAAGGTGCTGCCGACGGCCTTCATGAACTTGACGCCCTCCTCCCCTTTGCCGGTGTTGCAGGAGGTGAACCAGACCTCGGCCCCGGGGGCGAACAGCCCGGCGGCCCCGGAGAACTGCCCGATGTTCCCGCTGTCGATGATTTCCGTGAAGCCGGGGGAGCCGTGCGCGTCGATGATCATCTGGCGAACCTTCACCCCGTCCTTCTTCAGGGCGGCCAGCTTGTCGGCGAAGTCCTGGGAGCCCGACACCGAGAGGATGCGCCGCCCGGCCGTGTAGTTCGTGACCTGGGTCAGGCGGGCGTTGTCGGTGAGGCGCTGGTCGCCGCCGCTGGCTGGGTTGTAGACCACGTGCAGCACGATGGGGTCTCCCGCCAAAGCGACGGCGGGGAGGGCTAGGCTGAAGGCCAGGGCCAGGGGTAGGCTGTTCATACCCCAGCATGGCGCCCGAAGGGCCCAGGCTCAAGGACTGGATGGGACGCGGCCCGATAGGCCCAAAGGCCTAGCCTAGCGAACGAGCCCGGCGCGGCGGCCGCGCTCCTTGGCGTCCGCCCCGACGGCGACGAACAAGTAGGTCCCCGGGCGCAGCGCGAATGCCGGCGCGGCGTCCGCCGCCCGGGCCAGAACCTGGTCCGCCGCCACGGCGGCGGCGGGGTCGTCGCCCTGATGGAAGGCCTGCAGCAGGCAGGGGAAGGCCCCTGCGCATAGGTCCACCGGCGCCGCCACGACGCTGCGGCCCGAGCGCAGCCAGTCCGGCCGCCCGAATTCGTCGCTGGGCCTGGGGTGGACGACCTGCATGTCGACCAGGCCGCGCAGCTCCGGCGTCACCCAGTAGCGGTCGGGCAGGGCGCGCAGCACGATGGGGGAGCCGGGCGCAAAGGCCGCCAGCACCGCCTTGTAGTCGGCGTCGTCGGCGGCCTCGCCGGATCGCGGGCTCATCTGCACCTGGTCCACGCAGAGCGGGTCGAGGCCGGAGACCTCCGTGAAGACCCGGGCCATGGTCTTCCACCCCTTGGAATGGGGATGCTGTCCCTTATAGATGTGGTCGAAGCCGGCATGGACGAGGACCTTGGCCTGGGGGTCCTTGCCGAAGACGCGGGCGTTGAGCTGCTCGGCCTGGATGCGGTCGCGCTGGTTGGCGCAGTGCTGGGGGTCGCCGGGCGGGTCGACGCAGCCCGAGCCCTCGTCCTCGTATGGGACCAGGCGGTAGCCCAGGCGCAGCGCCTCGCGCACCATGTCGCCGAAGACAGGCTCGGCGGAATAGTAGCCGAAGGCCATCGTCGGCCCGGAGTTCAACGCCAGCTCCGAAACCCCGGCGGAGAACGTCTCCGCCGCCAGATAGCGGTAGCCGCGCTCGTAGAGCCCCTCCAGCAGGGTGCGCGTGAAGGCGCGGTGGCGCGGCATGTGGTGGGCCTCGTTGACCATGACGACCCGGCGCCCCTCCGCCTCGCGCAGGATGGCCGCCGCGGCGTCCTGGGCCTCGAAGCCCTCGAAGCCCCCGGCGGCCGCCGTCGCGCCGACGCGCCCGTTGTCGAAGTCCCGCACGGCTCCCGCATAGTCGCCCGCCAGGGAGAGCAGGAAGGCGCGGTGCTGCAGGGCCATCCAGTCCTGGCCGGCCTCCTTGTAGCGGGGCATGAGGCGCTCCAGCTCGGAGAGGGCGCCCACCGGCGCGCGCAGGGTCTCCTCGTTGGAACGCAAGCGGAAGGGGTCCGGCAGGGGTTCCATATGGGCGCGGCAGGCGCAGAGCAGTCCCAGGGCGAAGAGCGGGAGGCACCGGGCCTTCATCGCGGCAATGATAGCCGGAGCGCGGGATGGCCGCAAGGGCGCTACTGCCCCGGGCCCCAGTAGTCGCGCAGGCGCGAGGATAGGGCCGGGGCCTTCAGCTTCTTGAGCCCCTGCGCCTCTATCTGCCGTACGCGCTCGCGGGTCAGGCCCAGGGTGCGGCCGCATTGCTCGAGGGTCTGCGGCAGGTCGGTGCCGATGCCGTAGCGCAGGCGCAGGACCAGCGCCTCGCGCGCCGACAGGGTGTCCAACGCGGCGTCCACCTCGTCGGCCCGCAGCACCTTCCGTGCCTCCGCGAGCGGCGAGGCCTCGCGCGGGTCGGCCAGGCGCTCGCCCAACGGGGAGTCGTCCTCGTCGCCCCCCTCGCCGGTCAAGGACAGCGGCTCGGACGAAGTCTCCAGGAACCCGCGCAGGCGCCCGGGGGGCATGTGCAGCCGGCTGGCCAGCTCGTCGACGCTGGGCTCCCGGCCATGGAGCTCGCGCAGGCGCCGTTCCAGGAGCCGGACCCGCTCGCGCAGGCCGTGCACGTGCGCCGGCAGGCGGATGACGGCGGCTTTGTCGGTGATGGCGCGCTGGATGGACTGGCGCACCCACCAGGTGGCGTAGGTGGAGAACTTGAAGCCGCGCCGCTCGTCGAAGCGGTCGGCGGCCTTCATCAGCCCCAGCGTGCCCTCCTGGACCAGGTCGGCCAGCTCCATGCGGGAATGGCTGTAGCGCTTGGCCACCGATACGGCCAGGAGGATGTTGGCCTCGACCAGCGCCGTGCGCGCCCGCGTGATGCGCGCCTGGGCCCGGGCGACGAGCTCGGCCAGCTCCAGGAGCTCCCCGGGGTCCCCGGGAGCCTCGCGCTGGAGCGCGCGCAGCTGGGCGCGGAGCAAGCCCACCCGGGCCAGGTCGCGGGCCACCACGGCCTCCGGGGCGCCGGCCAGCTCGCGCAGCTCGGAGGCCTTCAGCCGGCCGGCCCGGCGGCGCGCCAGGTAGCGTTCCAGCCGCGCATAATCGCCGCCGTAGCGCTGGTCGTAGCCGGCCAGCTCGCTGCGCAAGGCGCCCAGGCGCGCCGCGCTCAGGCGGACCTTCTCGGCCAGGGCGGCCAGCTTCTTCGGGTTGAGGCGCAGCTCATCCAGGCGCGCCACCAGCGTCTCTCTGCTCGGGCCGCCCCGGCCCAATGCCCGTCGTATCAGGCGGGCGGCCGAGTCCAGGCGCCGGCGCATGGCCTTGAGCTGGGCCGGGGTCTTGCGCCCGCGCGGCATGAGCTCGGCCACCTCCATCTCCCCGCCGCGCACCTGCCCCTGCCAGGCCAGCACCTGGCGCCAGAGCAGTCGCGAGCCCAAGAGCAGCAGCTCCAGAGCCCTGTGGCATTCGCGCAGTTCGCGGCCCAGCACCGCCTCCTGGCCCGGTTCGAGCAACGGGACCTTGGCGGCCTCCCCGAGGTAGGCCGCCATGGAGTCGTAGTCGGCTTTCTGCATCGCGCGCATGGAGGCAGCTTGATTCTAGCCCCCCCGCGCGGGGCCCGGACGTCAAAGTTCTGTGACTTTCCCCTCAGCGCCCGGCGCAGCGCAGCACGCTGCCGACCTCGCCGAGCATCTCCTCCTGGCGCTCATGGCTGAGCGCGAGGCGCGCGGCCACGGGGGTGGAGAAGATTTCGGCAAGAGGAGCCGCGTTGTAGGCCGCCGGGCCGGGGTAGACCTTGTAGATGAGCTCGTTGGCCGTGCCCACGCCCTGATTGTACGCGGCCACCGCCGTGTACCAGCCCTTGTCCTCCGCCGTCACCTCGGAAAGGCGCGAGCGGCGCAGGGTGGCCAAGTAGGAGGCGGTCAGGCCGAAGTTCGTCTCGATGTTGAAGATGTGCCCGGGCTCGTCCTTGTGCGCGGCGATTGCGGCGGCACGGGCCTTCTTTTTTGCGGCCACCTCGGCGGCCGGGGCGCCGTTCTTCTTGAGCTCGGCCAGCTCCTTGGTAAGGGCGTCCACATCGGGCGCGCCCACGAAGCGCGTGGGCATGCTCGCCCCCAGCAACGAGGCGTACTCCCGCGTCTGGCGTCCCAGCTCCGGGTCGCGCTGTATGCGCGCCACCATGTCGGACACTGCCCCGTTGGTGAGCTGGCCCACGCCCTTGGCCGAGGTGGTCCAGGCCGAGGCGCCGCGGTTGAAGGCCGACTCCCGGAAGGTCAGGCACATGAGGATGGCCGGCGGAATCCGGTAGGCGACGGAAGCCGCGCGCGCGGCGCGCACCAGGCGCCACAGGTCGCTGTCGGCCAGGTTCCCCCCCGTCTGCCGCAGGCCCACCCCTTGCTTGGCGAACCAGCGGGCCAGGGCTTCCCTATCCTTGAAAGGCCCCGGCGGCAGGGGCGGCTGGTTGAGCAGGGCCAGGATGAGGTCGTATTCGCTCGGCCTGAGCGTCTTGCCGTTGAGGGAGCGCAGGATACGCTCGTACTCGCGGCGCGTCTCGGCGCTGACCGGACGGCCCAGGGCGTCGAGCTCCTGGCCGGGCAAAGCGGGTACGTCGACCGCGGCGTCTGCGGCGGCGCCGAGCAGCTCGCGCAGGGCGGGAGAGGCGTCCATGCGCAGGACCGGGTCCGGCAGGCGAGCGGCGGCGGGCACGGCTAGGGCGACGGCCAGCAGGGAGGTTCTCAGCATGGGCCCATTATAGAGGAAGGCGGATTTTTCCCTAGGAGCCCGTCCGAGTAACGGCCGAAACGAGGGTCAACTGAGGTCGACGGGCTCGTCGAGAGCTGCCGCGTCCTTCTCTTCTCACGATCCCACTCGCTTTTTCACGCCGCAAGCGCCCGCTTAACCCGCGGAGGACC
>JACRDU010000083.1 GCA_016218495.1 Elusimicrobiota bacterium | reverse complement strand
CTCGGTTGCCCTCGGCGGGCCCCCTCTTTGCCCCCCTCGGGCTCTGGCAGACCGAGACGCAGGATTCTACCGGTTCTGCCGTGCCGAGCGATCCGTTGGAGGGGAACAACCACGCCCTTAAAAGTGTGTGAACTTGGAGTCCAGGACCCTTGCATTCCCCCCGTTTCGGGTCTACTCTGGGGGCATGCGGGCCTTGCTCCTGGCCGTCCTGTCGTTCGCCGTCGCCCATGCCCAAGACGACACCCGGACCAGGGCGGAAGCCCCGGTCCGCCAGGTCGTCCAATCGGCCCTTCCGGCCGGCGCCGCCCGCGGAGGGGACTTATCCGCCGTCCTCGAGAAGCTGCCCCCGGAGCAACGCGCGGCCGCGTTGCGCAGACTGGCGGAGAAGGAAGGCGATTTTGGCGGCGACCCCGCCGTGCAGGGGACGCTCGGCGCGGCCTACCTGAGCCTCGGCGACGCGAACAGGGCGCTGGGCGCCGCCGAGCGGGCCCTCAAGGCGAATCCCTCCAATCCCGACGCTCTGGCCGTGAAGGCCCAGGTCCTGGCCTCGCGCGGGGACAAGCAGGGGGCCCAGGCCCTCCTGGGGCGCATCCCGCCGGACCACCCGCGCCGGGCGGCCGTCGTATCGGCAGTCCAGCTCTCCCGCGAGGGCTCCCGCGGCGCTTCCCCGTCGTCCATCCATGGCTCCGCGGCCGGCCCCTCCAGCATGGGCCCGGGCATGCTGCGGATGCTGGAACACTCGCTCACGCGCCGGGGAGAGAGCCGCACCCTCGACGCCGTCATCAAGAAGGTCGACCCGTCCGCGCGCTCGCTCCGGGACCTGCAGGGCCACGGGGTCCAGTTCGACCTCGGACAGCCCGACCAGAAGGACGCCGTGGAGCTCGTCGACCGCGGCGGGCAGAAGACCCTGCTCTTCCACCCTTCCGTGCTCCAGGGCCGGGACAACCACGCCACGGCCCAGGTGGGGCGCGCCCTAGAGGAGTTCGTCGCCGACCGGGACTACGAAGGCGTCTCGGCCTGGCTCAGGAAGATGGGAGGACGGGTCACGGGCATGCGGGTCTACCTCGAGCTGGCCCCGGGCGACCGGGAGACCAAGTCGGCCAACACCTCCGAGCAGGCCGTCCTCAACGACCGCGGGGCGGTCCAGTCCGTCGCCGCCCCGGCCGGGGCGATGAGCTATCCGAACATGGAAGGCCTCTAGATGCTGGAGGCCGCCAAGCGCGCCAAGGCCTCCGGGGACGCCAGCGACGTCGGCGTCATCCTCAACTTCGGCGCCGTCCAGGCCCGGATGCCCGCCGTCCCGCAGTTCCAGGGAGAGGAATCCCGCTACGTGAACTCCCTGCGTCCCGGCGGATGATGCACCGCGCCGCGCCGCTCCTCGTCCTCCTCCTCGCCGCGTCCTGCAAGCCCTCCAAGCCCCCGACGCCGCGGGCACAGGCGCCCGACGGCTGGAAGGTCTATGAGGACGCGCGGCTCTCCGTGGAGCTCCCCCCCGGCATGTCCGTGGCCGTCACTGCCCATTCCGAGAACGACGCCTCGCCCGAGTTCACGATGGACCCCGCCGAAACGGGGCGTTCCGGCCGAGCCACCTTCGTGCTCGACGAAGCGTCGGCCGGGATGCTGCCCCGCGACGCCGCCGGCGCGATGATTGGGAAGTTCCTCGCCGACGGCGCCAGGCCGCTGGCCGAGATCCGGCCGCTGTCGATGAAGACCGGCTCCTGCGCCGTGTTCGCCGCCGCCTCGGGGGGACAGGGCTGCGTGAAGACCGCCGGCAACCGCTGCCATCAGTTCTATTGGCTGGCGCAGTGCGACGTCCCCGGCGGCAAGCGCTACCTCTACATCGGGGACCTGGGCGCCAGCGACCGGGCGGACCTGCCGCCGCCCGAGTTCCGCATCAACGCCGCCAACCACGAGCGCACCCTGCGCTCGGTCGAGTTCAAGAAGACTTAGGCTCCGCGGGCCCCGGGCGCATCAGCCGTTCCAGCCAGCGCAGCATCCCGACCAAAGTCCCGACCAGGGCCCCGAGCAGGAGCCCGGCCAGCCAGCCCACCGGCCCGCTCAAGACGACCAGGCCCAGCAGGCCCATCCCCGCTCCGAGCGCGCCCAGCCAGGAGGGCGCCGTCAGGTAGCCGAACGCGATGGCGCCGGCGGCGGCCAGGCCGCCCAGCGTGCCCAGCCAGCGCCCGGTCTTGCGGCCGACCTTGCTGCCCCTGTCGGCCGTGTCGCCGATGATGCGTCCACCCGGCCCGTCCCACGACGGCGGCGTCCGGCCTTCCTTCGTGGCCCGATAGGCGTCGCGCACCGAGCGGCCATAGGCCACCCAGCCCGCCACCGTGGCGGCCAACGACGCCGCGAAGGTGGCCGCCGTCACCATCCCCAGGCGCACCCAACCGTCGACGGGATTCAGGTCGGCCCCTCCCTTCTTGTCGGAGAAGTCGAAGGAGTCGGTCAGCTTGGAGAGGCGGCGCATCTCGTTGAGGAGCGCCCCATCGCGCCAGTTGCGGAAGAAGCGCTCGCTCGAGCCGCCGATGCCGCCCCAGTCGAACGCGGTGGCGGCCATGAAGGTCAGCGAGTACGGCAGGGCCGCCAGCAGGCCGAAGGCCAGGCCCAGGACGCCGAAGACCACGCCCGCCAGCGCCGCGACGAGGCGCAGGGCGGCCACGCCCAGGAAGCGGCCGACGCTGTCGGTGTCGTAGCTCTCCCCCGCCACATACTTGAACCACGGCCGCCCCAGCAGCACGGCGCCGAAGGCCGCCGAACCGAGCGCGCCGACGAAGGCGCCGGCGAAGGCCCCGCCGAGGAACGGGAAGACCCGCTTGGCGATGCGCAGGGCCAGGTTCCAGACCTTCTCGAGGAAGGGCAGGAACTTGAGGGCCAGGTCCTTGGCGGCCTGGAGGAACGCCCGACCGGGGACCTCGACGGCCCCGGCCAGGGCCCCGCTCAGGAAGGCGAACGCGCCGAGGACGGCGCCGGCGGCCGCGTAGGGCGCGCCCAGGACGGAGGCTCCGTCGCGCGCGACGGCGTAGGAGAACGCCGCGCCGGCGTCCTTCCAGAAGCCCAGCGTGCCGCTCCAGGCGTCTCCCGCCTCGCGGGCCACGGTGGCCGAGAATCCGTCGGGGCGGGCGCGCGCGACGTCCTGCGAGGCCGGCGCGGTCCACTCGTCGAGGACCGGCTTCTCCGCGACGGAGGCGTTGCGGGCCGCCCGGTAGTAGAGGGCGACGGCCACCGGCAACGCCCAGAGGACGGAGGAGAGGGCGTACGCCGCCCCGTTGAAGGCGCGCAGCACGCCCTGCCAGAGGCCCGACTCCGCGCTGACGCCGGGGGCGACGACCGCCGCCAGGCGCTTGCCGGAGGCGTCGGTCATGTCGGACTGCAGGTTCTTCTCCCAGCGCCAGAGCCAGTTCGGCACGCGGCCCTGGGCGTCGGCCCACTTGAGGCCTTTGCGCAGGCCGGAGGTCAGCGCGTGCGGCGAGAACACGACGGCGCCGATGACGAAGCCGGTCAGGCCGGCGGCCAGGCCGGCGACGGCCCCGACGAACTGGACGATGCGCTTGAGGACCAGGCCGGTCAGCCCGGTGTACCGGTAGGGGTTCTCCCTCTCTTCGACGATGACCGAGCGCCAGACCGGGAGCGCCAGCGCGGCGGCGGCGCCGAAGGCGTTGCGGACCCCCTCGACGATGGTCCCGACCGCGAAGCCGAAGACGAACGGGATGCCGTGGACGAGGACGTTCTTGACCGCGCGCAGGATGCGGCGGATGAGGCCCGAGGTCAGCAAGATGACCAGGCCGCGCCAGGCGGCGTTGAGCGGCACGCCGAGAAGCGCCGCCGTCCCGCCGACCACGAAGCCGGCGGCGGAGGCGAAATAGCCGGCGACGACGGCCGGCCAGGCCAGCAGCGGGTAGCGGGTCAGGGCGGCGGGATCCTCGTCGAAGAGGGGCCCGTCCACCGGCCGTCCCGTAACGCTGACGCGGGCTGCCAGGCCCAGCCGGGCCCAGAGCCGGAACGCGTCGGCGGCGGAGGCCTTCGCCTGGAGATAGGCGCGCGAGACCCCGCCCGTCCATGCCTTGGGCTGGCTGAGGGCCAGGCCCAGAGCGGCGCCGGCCAGGGCTCCGGAGCCCATCAGCAGCCACGGCGACATGACCGCGGCGGGAATCCAGGTCAGGGGGAGCAGAGCCAGCAGGACCGGCGCGTAGAGCCCGCCGGCGATGGCCCCGGCCCAGGCCAGGGTCAGCGGAATCCACGGCGAACCGGCGATTTCCTGACCGGGCGCTTTGTCCGTCGGCATCGCGGCATCCCGTATCGAGACCGCGGATTCAGGCGCAGCCTCCCTTTCATATCCGAAAGCCGCGAGCAGGCTGACGGCCCACAAGCCGAACAGGCCCGAGATGGAGAAGGGCAGGGCGTAGACGGCGCCGGGGGCGCCGACAACCAGACGGGCCAAGGCGCGGGGCAGGGTGGAGCCGTCCTGGCGCGTCGCCGCGGCGGTGACGAGGTGCATCGTCTCGAGGCGGTGCGCGTCTTCGAACGCCCTGGTCCAGCGCGCGTCGGCGCGGGCCGCGGCCCCTTCCGGCGCGACCTTGGCGGCGAAGCCCAGGACGGCGTCGGTGACGGTGAGCGGCAACCCGAAGACGAAGCCGACGATGCCCCCCAGCGCGCCGAGGAACAGCGCCGCGACGAAGCCCAGGGCGCGGCCGAGGACCATGGCCAGGGCGGCGGGGACCTGGGAGAGCTTGCCGTCCCAGACGCCGTCGATGGCGTACGGGCCCTTGACCAGCGAGTTCCAGATGGGCGCCGCCAGCACCAAGGCGCCGCCCACGGCGGTGATGACCGCCATCCTTCCGCCCCTGAAGAAGAAGGCGCCGACGGCCGGGATGAAGCGGCGGATGGCCTTGCCGATGAAGGCGAATACGTCGGCCATGAACGGCAGCAGGCCGACCACGATGCGCTTCATGCCGCGCCAGGCCGCCCGGACGGGGATCTCCACGGCCTTGAAGACGGCTCCGAAGGCGGTGACGAAGGGTGTGAAAACGTAGCCGACGAGGACGAAAGGCCAGGCCAGGAGCGGGTACTTCCAGAATCGGGCGGGCAACTCCGCCTTCATGGCCTCATCGATCGAGGAAGCGGAGAGGACGGAGCGGAAGACCAGGCCGAAGCGGGCCCAGAAGCGGAAGGCGGTGCGGCCCGCGTCCAGAGCGCCCGAGGCCACCGCGCCCGGGAAGGCGCGCCAGAGGTCGGTCTCGAGCAAGGAGGCGCCCAGAGCGAAACCGCCAGTCACCAGCGCCGCCTTGAGGGCGATGGCCGGGAGGGCGAAGGGCAGCAGGCCGGAAAGCATGGGCACGACTACGGGAATCAATAAATATGCCGCTCCGGCCCCCAGGCCGGCCAGGGCGAGGGAGAAGGCATAGGGCTTGGGCTTCGCCGCCTGGGCAGACGCCTCGGGGGACGGCACTGCGCCCTCGGCGGGACGCGAGGCCGCCTTGGCGGCGTTGAGCCCGGAACCGCGCAGCGCCGACGGCAGGCCGAGGACGGCGTCGCCCGCCGCGCGGGAGGCCCCGCCGTCGAACAGGCGTCCCAAAGACAGGAAAGAGGCCTTCGGTTCGGTCCTCAGGGACTTCGCAGCCGCGGAGAGCGGGGCGGCGGCCTGGGAGAGGGCGGCGACAGGGGCCTCGGCGGCGGCGGCGGCCGGCGAGTTGAGGGCGGGCGCCTCCATAGCCGCGGCGGCCTTGGCGGCCGGGGCGGAGTGCACCGACGCGGCGGCCGAGGGAGCCGGGACGGCCGCCGTCGGGGCGGGAACGGCCGCAGCGGCGGAAGCCGCGGCGGCTCGGGCCGGCGAGGGCAAAATCAGGGAGGGGACGGTGGGGACCGTCAAGGCGGGGGCGGTCTGCGACAGCACGGCCGGAGACAGTCCTAAGGAGGAAGCCGGCCGGACCATCTGGCCGACGACGGGGACGAATGAGCGTCCGGAGATGGGCGCGCTGCGCACGACCTGGGCGACGACGCTGGAGACGCCGGAGCCGGGGGCCGTCGTCAAGACGGACAGGGCGAGGGTTACGGCGACGAAGCGGGTGAATGGGGAGCGGCGCATAGTCCTCCGTGCGAACGGGGGTGATTGTACGCCACCCCGCCGTCATCTCCGAGGTCCCTATGGGCACTCCGGGACTAGGCAGGGGGCCCAGCGCCGCCTGGGCCCCCTGCCGGTCCGAGACCTACATCCGGGCCTACTTCTTGAGCGCCTCGATGTCTAGGGTGATGTCGACGTCGTTGCCGACCGCCACCCCGCCGTGGTCGAGCGCCTTGTTCCAGACGATGCCGAACTCCCGGCGGTCGATCTTCCCCTTGGCGCTGAAGCCTACGCCCTTGTCGGTCTCGCCGTTGAGCTCGAGGTCCAGGACGACGGGCTTGGTCACGCCGTGCATGGTGAGGTTGCCCTCGAGCTTGCCCTTGCCGTTCTTCCAGCCCGTCACCTTGGTCGAGGCGAACTCCAGGGTCGGGAACTTCTCCACATCGAAGAAGTCGGCCGCCTTCAGGTGCCCGTCGCGCTTCTCGTTGTCGGTGTCTATCGAGGCCGCCTCGATGACGGCCTTGGTCGCCCAGGTCTTGGGGTTCTTGGCGTCGAATTCCACGGTGCCGGAGAACTTCCCGAACCGGCCCGAGGTCTTCCCCATCATCATGTGGCGCACCTTGAAGGAGACCTCCGAGTGCACCGCGTCGATCTCATAGGTCGCCGCCAGGGCCGGGAAAGCCGCCAGGGCCAAGGCCGCCGACAGCACCGCCGCATTCATCATCCGCATGTACATCCTCCTTGGTTATGTCCCCACCATGGCCTTCATCTGGGCCATGGTGTCCTTGAAAAAGCGGCAGCCGTGCACCCGGGCGAAGGCCATGGCTCCTTTATAAGCGGACAGCATCAGCGCGGCCTGCGCCTCGGGCGCGCCGCGGAAGGAGAGCTCCCCCTTGTCCCGGCCGGCCGCCAAAATCCGGGCGAAGAAGCCCAGCTCCAGCTCGTCGAGCCGCTTGAGGCGCTCCTTCATAGGCTCCGGCAGGGTGTTCACCTGGGCCTGCAGCGCCGCCAGCGGACAATTCTTCGCGTGGTCGGCGACCAGAGCCGAACCCTGTTCGAAATGGCGCTCGAGCTTCGACCAAGCGGCGCCCGGGGCCGCCTCGGCCTTCTCGAAGCCGCGCTTCATGCGTTCGGCGTAGGAATCGCAGAGGGCGGCGCCCAGGTCCTCTTTGTGGGGGAAATGGTGGTGGATGCTGGCCTTGGTGATGCCCAGCTTCTCGGAAAGGTCGGCGTAGCTGAACGCCCCGTAACCCACCGACTTGACCAGCTGGTCCGCCAAGGCCAGGATTTCATCCTTCCGGTCACCCATGTCCATAGTCTACCTACTAGTAGGTAGTCTGTCAAGCCCGGACTTGTTGTAAGGGTCAGACCCTGACTTCTCAATTGGACTGGTAGGCGGTGACGGGTTCGGCGCGGTTCTTGACGGTGAGGACCCGCCGCTCCACGGACGGAAACAGGTCCTTGGCGGACTCGTAGACGGCCTCGGACATGAGCACGCCCCCGGGCTCGCAGTTCGCCTCGAGGCGCTGGGTCAGGTTCACCGCGTCGCCGATGAAGGTGTACTCGCGGCGTTCGGCGGAACCGACGTTGGCGCGCACGGCCCGGCCGGCGTTGACCCCGATGCGCACGGAGAACGGGCTGCCCCCGGCGGCTTGGGCCGCCACGATGGCGCCCATGCGCTTGGCGGCTTCGGCCGCGGAGCGCGGCGTGGGGAAGGCCGCGAACACGCAGTCGCCGATGAATTTGTCTACGTCCCCCCCGCAGGCGTATATCGCCTGAACGCAGGGGTCGAAGATGCGGTTGACGGCGGCCACCACCTCGGCGGGCTTGTGGTGTTCCGAATAGGCCGTGAAGCCCTTCACGTCCATGAACAGGAACGCGCCGTTGAACTCGGCGTCGGCAAGCTCGTAGACGCCCTTAGCGGCGTTCTCGCCCACGCGCGAGAAGACCTGGTGCGGCGTGTAGCGCCGGATGACTTCGGTCTGCGACTTGAGGCGCTCGGCGTCCTTCACCGCCTTGCGGCTGAGGTTGGAGAGGATGGCCTCGGCCGTGTCGAGCGTCTCGTCGGAGGTGATGGCGGGGCCCGTCCCCTTGCCGGCGCGCGCCTTGGGGCGCTTGGGCTGCACGACCTTGGCTCCCCGCCTCGCCGCGATGGCCAGCATGCCGATGGTGGTGACATGGTAGCGCGAGCCGGCCTCGGGCCCGTCGGCGGCGCGCTCCCAGGAGCTGGCCATCGGGAAGAGCTCGCCGCCGGAGTAGTAGCCGAACATCGGGACATCGTCGCCGAAGACCCCGCGGATGGCCTCGCACTCCGATTCCATGCGGCTGTTGAGGATGAGGTTGCGCGTGCAGCAGCTGACGATCAGCAGCAGGTCCGGCCGCCGGCCGCCCAGGGCCTTCGCGCAATGCTCGGCGGCCTCCTTCGCCCCGCGCACCGTGCCGCGGCGGCTGGACTGGATCAGGCGCAGGCGGGTCCCGGCCACCCCTTCGACCGGGATGACGTCGATGGAGCCCGTGGCGCGGTCGAATCCTATCGGCAGCTTGAGCCGCTGTCCCCCCACATCCCCTTCCGTCTGGAAGCCGTAGCGCTGGATCATCAGCTCGAAGAACTTCCCGTCGCCCTCGTCGCCCAGACGCTGGCGGTAGACGTCCATCACTGGCATGCCGTCGAGCTCGAAGATGCGGTTCCCCGTGGCCCGCGTGACGGTCATGACGGGCCCCACGGGCTGCCAGCCGTGGGAGAACCCGAAGGCCACGTCGTAGCGGTCCTTGGGGAGGTCCAGGAGGGCTAGCTGGGTCGTGGTGCGCGAGAGCTTAGGACCGTCGTACTGCCAGTTCCGGCGCGCCTCCCCGCTGGAGAGCCCCGCGTCGTAGTCGCCGCAGAACAGACCGCCGAAGAGGGGCACCGGGCCGAGGCATTCAGATATCGAACGCAGCATGTTCTGCTCGTTGCCGGTGTCGAAGGCGGTGAAGAGCAGGCCCAGCCGACGCGCATCGCCTGTGCTCGGTCCCCCACACAGGCTCCGGGCCAGGTCGGCGCCGGCCTGCTCGGGGTCCTCCTTGCAGCTGTTGGCGGCCATGCTCACTCGCGCCCCGTCCAAGCCGAGCAGGAGCACGGCGACCGAATCCTTGCTCACCCCGGCGGCGGTGATCTCGGCGTAGGAAGAACCGCCGAGGAGCGGCACGCCCTTGAGCTCGCGCCGGAGGGCGGCGTGCAGCTCCTTGTGCTGACGACGGATGCCGCCGAAGACCAGGGCCAGGTCCGGCTTGCGCACGCCCCGGCGCGCCTGCGCGACGGCGTCGCGTACGGCCGCCCCTTCATTCTTGAGCAGGCTGACGCCGATCCCGATCTTCATGCGCGGATTGTAGCGGAAAATGAAGGGTCCTAGGTCCTAGAGCTGAGCGGCCCCGGGGCCTTGGCGCCGCCGCCGGGCAGGCCGCAGACTATGCGCATGCTCCTGGCGCCGTCGCTCGGCCTGTGCCTGGCCGTCCTGGCCGCCGAGGTCCCGCGCCTTCCGCCGGGCGTGGACCTGGCCGCCCCGGCCGACGACCTCGTGGCCGCCCGCCTTGCCGAAGCGTTCCGCCTGCTCGAGGGGACTCCGACGGGCACGGCCCTGCTGCGCTCCGCCCGTGCCCAGAAGGTCGCCTGGGAGCTTGCTGACGACGAAGAGTGGATGTACTACCTTCAGAACGACAACCGGGTGCGCGTGGGCCGCGCCTTCGTGCTGCGCTACCCGCCCGAACAGCTGGCCTACATGTTCGCCCACGAGCTCGAACACGCCCGCCAGATAGCCGTCATGGGCGCCCCGCCCGGCTACAGCGCCGACGAGCTGGAGTTCGGCGGCCTGTCGGCCCAAGCCCGGGTCTGGGCCGAGCTCGGCGCGCCGACCCAGGACGCGGCCTGGCAGGCCTCGCGCGCCTGGCTCAAGGACAACGCCCTCTGGCTGAGCCATCCCGAAGCGGCGTACTTCGGGTGGCGCCTGCGCCGCTTCCCGCGCAATGCGGGGCTCTCCGACCCGGGGCAGGAAGGGGGCGAAAGCGCGCAGCGCGTGCGGGCCTATTGGGAACGGCTTGCCGCTGAGGACGCCGCCTGGCGCAGGAAGAACGCCGGTCTCATCCCCATGCCCCCTCCGGAGGCGGCGCTGGCGGCCTTGCGCGGCATGATGGAGCCGTCCTTGAGGGCCGCCCTCGATGGACAGCCCCTGTCCCCGGGCGAATTCTCCGCCTGGCTCCCCGACTTCCTGCAGGCCCTGCCGAAGCTCAAGGAGGGCGCCGATTTCCCTCTGCCGGCTCCCCCCAGCGGCAAGGACCTGCAGCTGTTGGCGCTGCTGGAACACGAGGTCGCCGTCGCCAAGCTCAGAGGGGGAGGCTGGCTCCTGCGCAAGGGGTCGGAGCGCTCGGTGCCGGTGGCCGACCTCAAGGGCAAGCTGGAGGTCCTCGCCCACACCCATCCGGCGCACATCCAAGACGACGCCCTGGGCCGGGCCCCGTCCAGCCGCGACTTCTTCGACGACGAGGCGCCGCGGCTGCTCCTCGTCACGCGCTACGGCCTGACGCGCTACAAGATGCCCGAGCGCCTGCGCGACCCGCGCACGGGCGAGTCCTTCGACCCGCGCGCGCTCTCCTATCAGTCCTTCCGAGACCGCATCTACGGGGAAAGCGGCCCGCCTTATACCGGGGAGCTGGCCCGGGAATCGGTGCGCGACCCCATCGCGTTCTATCGGCGCATCGGGATGGAGGTCGAGCCCGCGGACTTCTCCGCCGGACCGTTCTCCGGCTAGGGGCTCTTGACGACGCGCGAGAGGATGTCGCGCTCGATGGGGGAGAGCCCCGGCGGGACCGGCTCTCCTCGGGCGGCGGCTTCGATGGCGTCGGGGAGCGCCTCGGTGATCTCGCCGGCGGGCCGCGGCGACATGAACTGCGCCGCCTGGCGCAAAGCCTTCAGCGCCGCCTCCCTGGAACCGTGCCCGCGCGGGAAACGCGCCCCCCAGGCCGCGCGCCACGCCGCGTCGGACGCCCGGATGTCCTCCCAATAGCGCCGTCCCCGAGATTCACCCAGGTCCAGGCGGTGGTCGGCCCGGGCGGCGATGGCGGCCAGGGCGGCGTCCGGGAAGTCGAGCGCCGCCGTCATGTCCCAGGCGTTCGCGCCGTTGCCCGCCCAATGCTCGTCATGGGTGACGCCGCCCAGCTCGACCCAAGCCCGGGTCTGGACCAGGACGGCGGCCAATTCCCGCAGCGCCCTGTTGCCCTGCCCAGTCACTCCCAGGCGGATCTGCCGCAGGTGTTCGAGCTCGTGGGCCATCTGCACCGCCAGCACGTCCTCGGGATAGTCGGCGACGAAGTTCGCTCCGGCGAAGATGGTGCGGCTGGCGTCGGTGACCATCAGCGACCCGTCCGCCTCGATGAGGACCTTCCCCTCACCGAGCTCGGCCAACAGGCCCCTGCCCGTCTCGGAACGCCGCAGTAGCTCCAGCGCGCGCAGGACCTTGTCGCGGGCCTCGTCCAGCCCGGGAGCCTCGGTGGCCATCCAGGGCGGCACGGAGGCCAGGACCCGCCCCGGCGGCAGCCGAGGAACGGGCACCTGCGCCCGTGCCCCCAACGGCAACAAGGCCAATCCCGCCCATAAGAGGACGAACGCCCCCATATAGAGGAAGGATGCCCCCCGCCCCCCCCTCCCACCTGGGCCGTTAGACCTATTCCATCGTGCCTGTTATTATTCCGTCCGCGCCTGCTCGAGCGCGGCCGCCTTCTGGAGGTAGTGGTCCGCCTGGGCCGGATTGCGCTTGGCCAGGAGCCGGTAGCCCTCGGCGGCATGCTTGGGCCAGTCAGCGCGGTGCCGGGCGAAGAGCGCCTCATAGTACGGGGCGTCCAAGGCGATGTTGTCGCTGTAGATCTCGTTCTCGGCGACGTCCTTGAGATAGGCGTCGAACCCGTCGAGGAACTCCTCGTAATCATAGAGGTCGTCGCCGCTCAAAGGAGCAGCCGGATCGGCCATGAGGCGCGCATGGATGAACATGTGGCCCGCGATATAAGCCTCGTGTTCAGTCTCGATAGCCTGCTTGAATTTCCCGGGGAAGAAGACCGAGCGCCGCGCTTGGGCGGCGTGCTTCAGCTCGTGGGCGAGGGTCGGCGCCATCTCGCGGGCTATTTCGCGCTGCTTGTCGGGGCTCTTGAGGAAGTCCTCGAGGGTCCAGCCGTGGTCCTTGATGTTCTGGAGCGGGATGACGATGTGGTCGAAGAGAGCGAGGTAGTGCGCTCCCACGCCGGCCTCCTCCACCGCCACGAACACCGGCGGGATGTGCGTTCGGCCGCCCGCGTCCTCGAGGTCTTTCAGGATGGCGCGGCCGACCGGGTTCGCCCCCATCAACGCCGCGATCTCCTCCTGGATGGCCGGACCCGCCAAGCGCATCGAAATCTCAGGCTGAGCGACCTGATAGGCCGCCTCCTGCATCGGCTGGCTGGCCACATAGGGGATGGTTCCGAAGGTGGCGCCCGCGATGACGGCGCCCCCGATGACGAAGGCTTTCGCCAGGCGCGACAGCCGACGGGCAGGCTTGGGCTCGGGTGGCCCGCGGCGCGAGACGACCCGCGCCAGCCAGGAGACCAAGCGCGCCGCCCTCCGCACCGCCCCCACGGCCGTCATCGTCACGACGAGCGCGACGGACGCCGCCACCATCGTCGGCAGCACGGCCTCGACGGGGATGGCGCCCCATAGCCAGGGAGCCGCCACCGCACCCAGCATGCCGGTCAGGATGGCCCAGTCATAGACCCGGGACTTCTTTGCCGGCAGCCTCCCGGCCCGACGGGCCGCCGCGCGCCGGAAGATGTTGAACGCCAGCATGGCGGCCAACGCGCCGCCGAGCAAGGAATAGGCGAGGACGGGGTTCAGCTGCAGCCCGGCGAGGCTCAGCGCCGCGGCGCCCAGCGCCCAGCCGCCCAGCTTGGTCGTCTTGCCTTCGTCCGACTTCCTCACCACCAGCTTCGTCCCGTCGAAGTCCACCAGAACGCTGTCGCCCTTCTTGATGGCCCCGTCGAGCTCCCCGTCCACCAGAGCG
>JACRDU010000081.1 GCA_016218495.1 Elusimicrobiota bacterium | reverse complement strand
GCCCGCGCCCTGCGAGGCGCCCTGGAGGCCCTCGACTCCATCGTCGGCAAGGACACCGCCGAGGAGACCCTCGCCGCGGTCTTCTCGCGGTTTTGCGTGGGCAAATGAAGAAAAACGGCGGAGCGCCCCCTCAACGGATCGAGAGTCCTCCCCCGCGGCGGAGGACTCTCGGGCTCTGCGCTATCCGCGCAGAGCGGGTCCAGCATATCGAAGCATTTTCTTATTTTTACGGAATTCCTTGAAACACATTGCTAACGATTCTCCGTACCCGGTCGGCGCGCCCGTTAAGCGCCGACCCCGAGCGACCCCCCGGGGGGGGCGCTCGATCCGTTGGGGGAGAAGGTCCGTTTTATGAGCCCACGCTCCGTCCTTCTCCTCCTCTTCTGCATCAACCTGGTCAACTATGTGGACCGCCAGGTGCTCTACGCCCTCCTGCCGCTGATCAAGTCCGAGATGCTCCTGAGCGATGCCCGCCTCGGAGCGCTGGCCTCGGCCTTCATGGTGGTCTACATGTGCGCCGCGCCGCTGGTGGGCTGGCGCGCCGACCGCGGCAGCCGCGTCAAGTGGATCTCCGGCGGCATCGCCCTGTGGAGCCTGGCCACCGGCCTCTCCGGCCTGGCCAGGAACTACGTCCAGCTCTTCGCCGCCCGCGCCCTGGTCGGAGTGGGGGAATCCGGCTACGGGGCGGTGTCGCCCTCCTTCGTGGCCGAGCACTTCCCCAAGGAGCGCCGGGGCGGGGTCCTGGCCCTGTTCTCGATGGCCATCCCCGTCGGCAGCGCGCTGGGCTATGTGATGGGGGGCTGGGTCGGCGGGCATTGGGGCTGGCGCAGCGCCTTCTGGGTCGTCGGCCCCCCGGGCATCCTCCTGGCCCTCCTCGCCCTGCGCCTCAGGGACCCGCGCTCCGAAGAGCAGGCGCAGCGCGCCCCCGCCGGGCTCAGGGAATACGCCGCCCTCTACCGCGTGAAGAGCTATGTGGCCAGCACGCTCGGGATGACGGCCATGACCTTCGCGCTGGGCGGCCTGGCGGTCTGGATGCCGAGCTTCCTCAACCGCGCCTGGGGCCTGTCCGTCATGGAAGCGGGGACCGTCTTCGGCGCCGTCACCGTCGTGGCCGGTCTGGCCGGCAGCCTCCTGGGCGGCTGGCTGGGCGACCGCCTGCTGCGCGTCACGGGCAAGGCGTACTTCCTCGTCTCCGGCGCGGGGCTCCTGCTGGCCATGCCGGCCGGAGCCGCCGCCGTCATGAGCAAGTCCTACCAAGGCACCCTGGCCCTGCTCTTCCTCGCCGAGATGCTGGCCTTCCTCAACATGGGGCCGCTCAACGGCGTCATCGTGTCGGTGACGGCCCCGGCCGTGCGCTCGATGGCCTTCGCCGCCAACATCTTCGTCATCCACGCCCTCGGAGACGCCGTCAGCCCCGCCCTCATCGGCTTGGCGTCGGACCACTGGGGCCTGGAACTGGCCCTGGTCGGGACGATGGCGTTCCTGGGAGTGGCCGGCCTGATTTGCCTGTGGGGCGCCGGGCACGTCGAGGCCGACGGCGCGGAGGTGGCGCGTGTCCATGGTGAGTGAGGCGTTCGAGCTGGGCCGGGACGTGGTATTCGCCCCTGGGCGGGCTTTCGAGAAGACCGCCGCCGACCCGGCACGGGCCGTGCGTCCCGCGCTGGGCGTGCTCGGGGCCTACATGGCCGCGTCGGCCTTCTTCTATTGGCTCAAGCCCGAGTCCTTCCCGCCGCCTCCCGAAGGCGCGACGCTCCCTGTCGACCCGCGCCCCCTGTGGTTCTGGGTCCGGGTCCAGCTCTGGACCCCCGCCTTGGCCGCCGTCCTGGTGGCCACCACCGGCTGGTTCGCCGTCGTCCTCGACGGGGGGAAGCTGCCGCTGCGCCTGGCCGGCGCGGTGCTCTCCTGCGCCGTCCCCGCCCTGCTGCTGGTCGTGCACTCCAACGGCCTGATCCCCCGCGCGGCCTTCATCGCCGCCCTGGCTGCCCTGCCGGCCTTGGCCTACCCCGGCTGGCGGCGCCTGGACCGCGCCCGCTGGCGCTCGCTGACCGCCGCGCTGCTTGCCGCCAACGCCCCGGCCGTGGCCATGGTGCCGGTCTTCACGGCCGTCGTGCTGCTGCGTTCGGCGGTGCTCTACCAGGGCCTCGAGATGGTCCTGCTCTTCTGGACCCTGGGCCTGTGCTCCTACGGCGTGGGACGCACTCTGGGCCTGCCCACCGCGCGGGCCTTCGCCGCCGTCTTCCTGGGCTTCATCGCCCAGATCTTCTTCGTCTTCTCGATGCACAACGCCGGGTTGCTCCCCAACGACGTGCTCAAGGCCTTGATGGCGGTCTGAGGATGGGTTCCGAGCATCCCACCAGCCACGACGTCATCGTCGTGGGCGCGGGCCACGCCGGCTGCGAGGCCGCGCTGGCCGCCGCCGGCATGGGTCTGCGCGTCCTGCTCGTCACGCAGAACCTCGACACCGTCGCGCAGATGTCCTGCAACCCCTCGGTGGGGGGGGTGGGCAAGGGGCACATGGTCCGCGAGCTCGACGCCCTGGGCGGGATGATGGCCGTGGCGGCCGACCGCACCGGCCTGCACTTCCAAGTGCTCAACCACGGCAAAGGCCCCGCGGTGCGCGCCCCGCGGGTGCAGTGCGACAAGGCCGCCTACCGGCGCGCGATGCGCGCCATCGTCGAGGCGCGCCCCGGGCTGGACCTCCGGCAGGACGAGGTGGAAGCGGTCTGGGTGGAGGGGAGCCGCGTCGCCGGCGTCGTCACGGGCCGCGGGACGCGCCGCAGGGCGCGCGCCGTCGTGGTGACCGCCGGGACCTTCCTGCGCGGACGCGCCCATGTGGGCCTGGAGAGCTTCGACGCCGGCCGCGCCGGCGAGGCGCCCGCCGCCCGGCTCTCAGGCTCGCTGGAAGGACTGGGCCTCGAGGTCCGCCGCTTCAAGACCGGGACCCCGCCGCGCCTCGACGCGCGCACCCTTGACTACGCCCGCTTCGAGCGCCAGGACCCCCGGCCGGAGGCCCGCCCGCTCTCCCACCGCCACGCCGCCCTCCCCGCCGGCCAGCTCCCGTGCTGGATCGCCTACACCAACGAGGCCACGCACCGCGTCATCCGCGCCAACCTCGACCGCTCTCCGCTCTACTCCGGCCGCATCAAGGCCCTCGGCCCCCGCTACTGCCCCTCCATCGAGGCCCAGGTGGTGAAGTTCCCTCACAAGGTGCGCCACCAGCTCTTCCTCGAGCCCGAAGGCCGCGACACGCGGGAGGTCTACGTCAACGGCCTCTCCACGAGCCTGCCCGAGGAGGTCCAGCTCGAGCTCGTGCGCACCGTCGGCGGCCTCGAGCGCGCCGAGCTGATGCGCCCCGGCTACGCCGTGGAATACGACTTCTGTCCGCCCACCCAGCTGCGGCCCACCCTGGAATGCAAGACCGTGCCCGGGCTGTTCCTCGCCGGCCAGGTGAACGGCACGACCGGCTACGAAGAGGCCGCCGCCCAGGGCTTCGTGGCCGGCGTCAACGCCGCCGCCGGCCTGCTCGGGCGCGAGCCCTTCGTGCTCGGCCGCGAGGAGGCCTACATCGGGGTCATGGTCGACGACCTGGTCACCCGCGGGGTCGACGAGCCCTACCGCATGTTCACGGCCCGCGCCGAGGCGCGCCTCACCCTGCGCGCCAACAACGCCGACCTGCGCCTGATGGAGCGCGGGCGCGCGCTGGGCCTCGTCGAAGACCCGCTGTGGGAGGCCTTCGCGCGCTACCGCGACGCCGTCTGCGACGCCCGCGCCTCGCGGCCCTCGCGCCACGAGGACGCGGCCCTGGCGCCATGGAGCGCGGCCGGCGCGCAGGAGGAGGCGGAGGTGGAGCGCCTCTACGCCCCCTACGCCGAGAAAGACCGCCGGGCCTGGGCCCAGACGCGCGCGCTCGACGCCGAGCCGCTGCCCGGCGACTTCCCGTACGCCGACCTGCCGCTGCTCGCCGAGACCCGCCAGAAGCTGGCCAAGCTCCGTCCGGCCAGCCTCGGCCAGGCCGCGCGCGTGCCGGGGGTGACCCCCGCCGACGTCCTGATGCTCGGCGTCTGGCTGAGGCGGCTCACCGCATGACGCCCGAGGCCGCCGAGGCGCGGGCCTGGCTCGAGTCGCGCGGCGCGGCGCCGGCGCCGGAGGCCTTCGCCATCCTGGACGGCTACGCGCGCGATGTGTTGGAATACGGCCGGCGCACGAACATCACGGCGGCGAAGGACTTCGGGACCGTCTGGAGGCGGCACATCCTCGACGGCTTGTCCGCGGTGGCGCCGCTCAAGCGGCGCCTGACGGGGCCGGCCCCCCGCATCGTCGACCTGGGCTGCGGGGCCGGCTTCATCGGGGCGGCGGTCAAGGCCGCATGGCCCGAGGCGGAGGTCTGGCTGGTGGACACGGTCTATCGCAAGGCGGCCTTCCTGACCCTGGAGACGGTCCGCCTGGGGCTGGCGGGCCTGAAGGCCTTCCACGCCCGGGCAGACGGCACAGGGGCGCTCGAACTGCTGCGCCAGGACGGCGCGGCCGCCGGCCGCATCGAGGCCGCCGCCGACGCCGTGGTCGCGCGGGCGCTGGCGCCGTTCGACGAAGCCTTGGCGCTGGCGCGCCCGCTGGCCCGGCCCGGCGGCTGGACGATGCTCTTCTCGAGCGCGGCCCCGCCCGGCCGCGACTCGGAGCCGTACCGCCTCCCCGGCGAGGCGCAGGACCGTTTTCTGGTCTTCACACGGAGGGATGGATGAACCTGCTGAACCTCTACTTCACGCCGTTCGCGGCGGTGATGGTCGTGAGCGCGCTCTACTTCTCGGACCCGGACGCCTCGGTGAAATGGATCTCGGTGGGGGTCCTGCTGACCTCGCTCATCGTCAACCACTGGTTCTCCAAGAACACCTATCGCTTCATCGGCTGGGCCCAGCGCATGAAGACCCTGCAGGTCTGGCTGACCTTCCTCTGGTCGGCCGTCCTGGCCTACCTGCTGATGCCGTTCTGGGCGCCCATGTGGCTGCTCCTGACCCTGCCTCCGGTGACGGCCGCCCTCTACCAGAGCAAGGCCCAGACGCTGGGGACGGCGGGGGTCTGCTCGCTGGCGGTGCTCGTCCTCTATAAGGTCTACGAGGCCAAGGTGGGCATGCCGCTGGGCTCGGTGATGTGGGCCCAGGGCTGCGTACACGCCGCCTTCATCCCGGTGCTGGCCGCCTTCGTGCACGAACTGGCCCAAGCCGCGCTGCGCATGCGCGACGCTTCCCGCCCCTGAGACGGCCTGTTGAGGCCTGGCGGGGGGGGAGAATCCCGGCTAGACTTTGGGTAGCCGGCCAGGGGTCTATTAAGGGATAGGCGTGGACATACTCATACGCCTCAGGGTATTGCTTTGGGTCATGGTCCTCTCGTTGTGGGGGCTCATGGTCTGGCAGTTCCTCGGGGAAGAGGAGACCGGCGGCGACCAGGCCCAGATGAAGTGGGTCAGCCGCAGCATGGAGACGGTGCACCGGCGCGACATCGAGTTCGACGACGACCTGCCCGACATCGAGGCGGACGGCACCATCCCGCCGGAGAAGCTCTTCGCGCAGAAGCCGCCGGAGGACCTGACGACCCAGCCTGAAGCCACGGTCCGGGGGGCCAACACCGGGGCCAAGCTGGCGAGGATACCGTCCTCGGTCAGCGGCACGATGCCCTCCATCCAGCCGACGCCCGGCTTCGTCGGGAAGGCCCCCGAACGGATTCCCAAGACCGAGCGGACGGAGCCTGAAGCGCGGCCCGCCCCGGAGCGCCTCGCGCGTCCTCCGGAGGAGGAGGCTCCGACCCCCAAGGGCTTCACGCGCACCCAGACCAACCACTTCAACATCTACGCCGAGGGCAAAGCCCCGTCGCTCGAGTTCCGCGAGACGCTGGAGAGCATCCATGCGAACCTGATGCTCGACCTCGCCGCCTTCTCGCCGTGGGCGCGCGAGGAGCGCGTGTCGATCTTCCTGTTCCGCGACCAGGAGAGCTATCGCCGCGTGACGGGGCGCCCCGCCTGGTCCGGCGGCGCCTCCTCGGTCAAGCGGCGCAAGGTCTATCTCTACGAGTCGGAGGAGCTCGTCGGCATCCTGGCCCACGAGCTCACGCACATCTACTTCGACAGCTTCTTCATCGGCGGGCTCACCGACCCGCTGTGGCTCTCGGAAGGGATGGCCACCCTGGTCCAGACCGAGCGCGGCCTGGCCGCGCCGAACTGGCTGCGGCACAACCTAGAGATCATCAAGCGCGGCGGCGGCTACGGCCTCGACGAGCTGACGCGCGTCGACAACACCACGGGAGCGAAGGACGACGAGATCCGCCTGTGGTACACGCAGTCCTACAGCGTCGTGCGCTTCCTCATCCGCTCGCAGTACCGCTCGTCGTTCTATAAATTCTGCAAGTTCCTGCGCGACGGGACCCCGGTCAAGGAGTCCCTCTATCGCGCCTACGGGATGCCGTTCAACTCCGTCAAAGCGCTCGAGTACGCCTGGCGCTACGACGCGCAGTCCGGCCCGCGCCGCGCCCAATAGCCGTCCCTCCTCCGGGCGCCGCTCCTCATAAGCGGTAATGTCACAGAAATAGGCCTTGACAGATTCCCGCTCTTCCGTTAGTATTGTCCAGCGGTGGGAGAAAGTGGGAGAGAGTAGAGACAAGTGGGAAACCCTGTACTGATCGGACACTACGACTACACGCTCGACGCCAAGAACAGGCTCGTCGTGCCGTCGCGTTTCCGGGAGCTCCTCACCCAGGAGAAGGCCTCCCACTTCGTGCTCGCCAAGGGCCGCGGCGACTGCGTGATGCTCTTCCTGCCGTCGCAGTGGGAAAATTTCATGAACCTCTTCGAGGAGCAGGCCCGCGCCCTCAAGGACAAGACCGGCGTGCCCGACGCGCGCCGCGAGCTCTTCGCCAACGCCGAAGAGGTCGAGCTCGACGAGCAGGGCCGCGTGCTCGTCTCCGAGAAGTTCAAGTCCCACGCCGGCCTGCGCAAGGACGTGGTCATCATCGGCGCCGGCGCGCGCGCCGAGGTCTGGGACGCGGCGCGCTACCAGCAGTATGCGGCTAAGAAGGCCAAGCCCGCCTTCGAGAAGATCGCCCAGGAGATGGGGATCTGATGCCCGTCCTGACCATGGAAGAAGAATACACCCACGAACCGGTCCTCCTCGCGGAGGTCCTGGACCTGCTCGTCACCGACGAAGGGGGGACCTACCTCGACGCCACTCTGGGGCTGGGCGGGCACGCCGAGGCCGTCCTCGAGCGCCTCTCGCCCCAGGGGCGCCTGCTCGCGGTCGACACCGACCCCGAGGCGCTGGCCCACGCCTCGCGCCGCCTCGCGCCGCACGGCGGCCGCCTGCGCGCGGTCCGGGCCAACTTCCGCAACCTCTCCAAGGTCCTCGAGGGCGAGGCCAAGGCCTCCTTCTCCGGAGCCCTCTTCGACCTGGGAGTCTCCTCTCTGCAGATGGACAAGCCCTCCCGCGGCTTCGCCTTCCGCCACGAGGGCCCCTTGGACATGCGCCT
The DNA here is from genome assembly GCA_016218495.1 of Elusimicrobiota bacterium. Classification (GTDB taxonomy): domain Bacteria; phylum Elusimicrobiota; class Elusimicrobia; order UBA1565; family UBA1565; genus SCTT01. The sequence goes on along the minus strand of JACRDU010000081.1, from coordinate 28,196 downwards.
GGACCCCGCCAGCCCGCTGACGGCGGCCCGGATAGTCAACGAATGGCCCGCCGAGCAGCTCGAGCTCCTGCTGCGCGAGTACGGCGAGGAGCGCGACGCCCGGCGCATCGCGCGCTGGATAGTCGACGCCCGGGCCCACGAGGCCTTCGAGACCACGACCCAGCTCAAGCGCCTCATCGAGGAGCGCCTGCCGCGCGCCGGCCGCATCCACCCGGCGACGAAGACCTTCATGGCGCTGCGCATCGCGGTCAACCAGGAGCTCGAGGCCCTGACCCGCGGGCTCGAGAGCATCCTCCCCTACCTGAAGGCGGGGGGGCGGCTGGCCGTCATCTCCTTCCACTCCCTCGAGGACCGCATCGTCAAGAACCTCTTCAAGTCCCTCGTGGAGAACGGGACCTGCGCCAACGTCACCGATTCGCCCGTCTGCGCCGCGCCGGCCGAGGTGGCCATGAACCCCCGGTCCCGCAGCGCGAAACTCCGCGTGATAGAGAGGCGACCATGACAGTGAAGAGCATGACGCTCAACACGGCTGTGATGTCGATGCCCAGCGCGAGGTTGCAGGGAATCCTGCTCAAGCCCACGGGTCTGGTCCCGGGGGCGGCCTACATTTGGCGCAGGGTGTTCCTGAAGGCCGTGAAGGGCCGCGAGAGATAAGCACCGTTCTGGCGGGCACCTACTCGGCGGGGTGCCCCCGATTTGAGACGCACCCGCAGCACCGTTCTGGCGGGCACCTACTCGGCGGGGTGCCCCCGATTTGAGGACGCAAGGACGCACGGAGAAACGATCTGGCTGGCACCTACTCGGCGGGGTGCCGGCCGAATTTAAGGACGATGATAACGAGGAGCAACATCACGCTGGTGGTCGGGGCCGCGGGCCTGTCGCTCATGTTCCTTTGGGAACAGGTGCAGGCGACCCGGCTCGGCTACCAGGTCAGCGGGGCCCGTGCGGAGCTCCACCGCACGCGCGACCGCATAGCCTACCTGCGCTCCGAGTTCGAGGCCTTGAGCGCGCCCGAGAGCGTCGCCGAGGCGGCGGCGCGGCGGCTCGGGATGGCGGCGCCGCTGCCGGAGAGCGTGGTCGTCCTCGGCGCCCCCCGCATGTCCCCGCCTCCGGTCCTGGCCAAGGCTCCGACGCCCGTCAAGGAAGAGCCCCGGCCCCTGCTCGCTTCGGCCCTCCGGCGTTAGGACGATGAGCGCGCTCGAGCGCCTGCGCCTGTGCGGGTGGCTGTGCCTCCTCCCCGTCGCTCCCCTGGCGACCCGCCTGGCCTGGCTGCACATCGTGCGCCACCACGCCTTCGAGGCCCGGGTCGACCGCTCCGTCGAGCGTCAGGACCTCGAAATCGTCCCCCGCGGCCGCATCCTGGACCGCAACGGCCGCCCGCTGGCCCAATCCTTGCCGGCCTGGTCGGCCTTCCTGGACCTCAAGGTGCTCGGGGAATCCGACGCCCCCAAGGAGAAGGTCCTGGGTCGGATCGCCGAAGCCCTCGCCCTCGACCGGTCCGACCTGCGCAAGACCGCCGCCTCCAAGCGCCGCACGGTGTGGATAAAGCGCAAGATGTCCTTCGACGAGGCGCAGCGCCTGCGCGGCCTGGGCCTGGCCTGCGTGGGCATCGAGGCGGACGAGGCGCGCAGCTATCCCAACGACGCGCTGGCCCGCCCGGTCCTCGGCGAGGTCAACCTCGACGGGCGCGGGGCGGCGGGGCTGGAGCTGGCGTTCGACTCCGACATCTCGGGACGGGCCGTCCCGGTCCACTTGCGCCGAGACGGCGCGGGCCGCTCCATCCGCCAGGAGTCCGAAGCGGCGCCCCCGCCCCCCGAGCTCACCCTGACCATCGACCGCGCCGTCCAGTTCTTCGCCGAGACGGCCCTCGACGAGGCCATCACCAGCCGCAAGGCCTCCGGCGGGACCGTCATCGTGCAGGACCCCTCCAACGGCGAAATCCTCGCCATGGCGGTGCGTCCGTCCGACTCCCGGCGCAACCATGCCGTGCAGGACGTCTACGAGCCCGGCTCGACCTTCAAGCTGGTCACGGCCGCCGCGGCGCTCGAGAACAAGGTGCTCAAGGACGGTGAGACGGTGGACTGCGAGAATGGGCGCTGGCAGGTCGCCCCCTCGGTGGCGATCAAGGACCATGACAAGCAGGGGCGGCTCGGGCTGGCCGACATCATCAAGCACTCCTCCAACATCGGGACCGGGAAGATCGGCCTGCGCCTGGGCGACAAGGAGTTCTTCCGCTTCGCGCGCCTCTTCGGCTTCGGATACCGGACCGGGGTGCCCCTGCCCGGCGAGAGCCCGGGTCTGATCCCGTCCGAATCCGTCCCCGACGTCAGCCTGGCCAACGCCGCGTTCGGCCAGGGCGTGGCCGTGACGGCGCTGCAGCTCTCCGCGGCCTACGCCGCCGTCGCCAACGGCGGGACCCTCTACGAGCCGCGCCTGGTGCTCTCCGTGGGCGGCGCCCCCGCGCGGGAGCCCGTGGTCGTGCGCCGCGTCGCCTCCCCTGAGACCGTCGCCGCCCTCCAGAAGATGCTGGTCTCCGTCGTGGAAGGCGGGACCGGCGTCAGCGCCCGGGTCCCCGGCTACTCCGCCGCCGGGAAGACCGGCACCGCGCAGAAGATCGACCCGGCCACGCGCAAGTACTCGCCGACCGACTACGTGGCCTCCTTCGCGGGCTGGGTCCCGGCCCAGCGGCCCCGCTGGTCCATCCTGGTGGTCGTCGACACGCCGCGCGTCGGCTATTACGCCGCCGAGGTGGCGGCGCCGGTCTTCTCGCGCATCGCGCGCCAGCTCCTGGCGCTCAAGGGCGTCCCTCCGGAGCTGCCGCTGCAGGTCAAGGCGCGCGACCCGGCCAAGCCGGCCGCGCCCGCGCCGGCGGCGCGCCCGAGCGTCCCGCGCGTGCCCCCGCTCCCGCGCCCCACCTTCATGCGCCAGGGCCCCCGCGCCGAGCAGACCGGCGCCCCGAAGCCCGCCCGGAGCGCCCTGCTGTGAGGACGCTCGGCGAGCTGGCGCAGGCCGTGACGGGCGCCGAGCTGCGCGGCTCCGCGGCGCTGGAGGTGACCGGGCTGGAGTTCGACTCGCGCAAGGTCGCCCACGGCTGCGCCTATTTCGCCCTGCCGGTGACGAAGACCGACGGGAACCGCTTCGTCCGCCAGGCCGCGCAAGCCGGGGCGGTGGCGGTCTTCAGCGAGCTGGCCGCGCCCCCGGCCCCGATGGGGCTGTCCGGCCCGCGCGGCGCCGTCGCCTGGGTCCGGGTCCCCGACGCCCTCGCCGCGATGTCCGAGGCCGCGTCGGCCTTCTACGGCGACCCCAGCGCGGCGATGACGGTGGTGGGCGTCACCGGGACGAACGGCAAGACCACCACGACCTGGCTCCTAGAATCCATCGCGTCACGCGCCGGCCGGGTCCCCGGAGTCATCGGCACGACGGGACACCGCCTGCGCGGCCGCACCATAGAGGAGGCCGCCAACACCACGCCGCTCTCCGCCGACCTGATGCGCCTGATGGCCCGGATGCGCGACGGCGGGGGGGACTTCGTGGCGATGGAGGTCTCCTCCCACGCCCTGGCCCTGAAACGCGCAGACGGGGTGCGCTTCGACGCGGCGGTCCTCACCAACCTCCACTCAGACCACCTCGATTTCCACGGCACGCAGGAAGCCTACATGGAGTCCAAGGCCCGCCTGTTCGGCCTCCTCGAGAGGCCCGAGGCGGGCAAGCCGCGCCGGGCCGCCCTGCTCAACCGCGACGACGCCTCCTACCCGCTCTTCCGTCACCGCATCTCGGCCGTCCCCTGCGCCTCGTTCGGCTTCGCATCCGAATCCGACTACCGCGCCGAAGACCTGGTGCTGTCCCAGACCGGCACCCTGTTCAACCTCAAGACCAGGTCGGGCGCCCTCGCCGTCCGCCTCCGCCTGGTCGGAGAGCACAACGCCTACAACGGCCTCGCCGCGGCGTCCACCGCGCTCGAACTCGGCTTCGACGGACACGCCGTCGTCGCGGGGCTCGAGGCGTTGGCCAGCGTCCCGGGCCGCCTCGAGCCGGTGGAGGCCGGACAGCCGTTCTCGGTCTTCGTGGACTTCGCCCATACGGGCCGGGCGCTGGCCTCGGTCCTGGGGGCCCTCTCGCGCCTTCCCCACCGCCGCCTCATCACCGTCTTCGGCTGCGGGGGGGACCGCGACCGGACCAAGCGCGCGCCGATGGGCGCGGCGGCGGCCGGGGCCTCGGACCTCGTCATCGCCACCTCGGACAACCCGCGCGGCGAGGACCCGGTCTCAATCCTGCGCGAGGTGGAGGGCGGGCTCCGCTCCGCCGGGAAGGAAAATTATAGAATCGTCCCCGACCGGCGGGAGGCCGTCCGCGAGGCCCTGGCGGCGGCCCAGGCCGGCGACGTGGTCCTGATAGCGGGGAAGGGGCACGAGACGACCCAGGTCCTGAAGGACCGCGTCGTCCCCTTCGACGACCGGGTGGTGGCGAGAGAGGCGCTGAAAGACCTTGGCCGCGCGTAGCGTATTGGAGATGGGGAACATGACCGGGACCGGCCTGAACTGGGGCGACGCGGCGGCCGCGGCCTCCGGGCGCCTGCTGTCCGGGGCGCCGACCGCCGCCTTCGGCCCCGTCGGAATCGACAGCCGGGCCGCGCGGCCCGGCTCGGTCTTCTTCGCCCTGCGCGGCGAGCGCTTCGACGCCCACGCTTTCCTCGACGCCCGCCTGGCCGCGCTCTGCTCGGGCTGGGTGGTGCGGCGCGGGGTGCGCCTGCCGGACGCCCGCCCGGCCCTGGTGCTCGAAGTGGAGGACCCCCAGGCCGCCCTGGCCGCGGTGGCCGGCGCCTGGCGGCGGCGCTTCACCTTGCCCGTCGTCGGGGTCACCGGCTCCAACGGCAAGACCACGGTCAAGCAGATGCTGCGCTCCGTGCTGGAGGCCCGCGGGCCGGTCTGCGCCACCGAGGGGAACCTCAACAACGAGATCGGGCTCCCGCTGACGGTCCTCGGCCTCTCCTCCGAGCACAGGCACGCCGTCATCGAGATGGGGGCCTCCAAGCGCGGCGACATCGCCCACCTGTGCTCCGTCGCCGCCCCCACCGCCGCCGTCCTGACCAACGTCCAGCCGGCCCACCTGGAGTTCTTCGGGGACATCGAGGCCGTCTTCCACACCAAGAGCGAGCTCGTCGAGGCCCTGCCCCCTGGTGCGCCCGTGGCGCTGTGCGCCGACGACGAGAGGCTGTCCCGCCTCGTCCCGGGGCTCGGAGACCGGGCGTGGACCTTCGGTCTGGCGGCGGCCAGCAGGGTCCGGGTGCTCCCCGGGCCGACGCCGCGCCTCAGCCTGGAGGGCCGCGACGCCGTCCTGCCCGCCGCCTTCGCCGGCTCCGTGCACCGCCTCAACGCCGCCGCGGCCGCCGCGATGGGTCTGGCCCTGGGGCTGGGCGACGACGAGGTCTGCGCGGGCCTGGCCCGCTACACCCCGGCCCCGCTGCGCTTCGCCGAGCGGCGCCACGCCAGCGGGGCCCGCTTCGTGCTCGACGCCTACAACGCCAACCCGGGCTCTATGCGCGCCGGCCTGAGCACCTTCCTCGAGACTTCCGGGGAGGCGCAACGCTGCGCCGTGCTCGGCGACATGCGCGAGCTGGGCAAGGACTCGGCGCGCCTGCACGCGGAACTCGGCGCCTGGCTGGCCGGCCTGCCCCTGGCGGCCGTGTTTCTGACCGGCCCGGAGAGCGCGCCGGCCGCCGAAGCCCTGCGCGCCGCTCAGCCCGCCTTCCCGGTCGCCTACGAGGCCGACCCCGCGGCACTCTCGGCCGCCCTCAAGGCCCGCCTCAAGCCCGGCGTGGCCGTCTATTTCAAGGCCTCCCGGGCCGTGCGCCTCGAGGCGCTGGCGGATTCCCTCTGATGCTCTACCAACTCCACGACCTCCGCCACCTATGGAGCCCGCTCAACGTCTTCCGCTACATCTCGGTGCGGGCCGGCGGGGCCGCCATCACCTCCCTGGCCCTGTGCCTGCTCTTCGGCCCGCCGCTCATCGCCTGGCTGCGCGAGAAGAAGGTGGGACAGTCGCAGCGCAAGGACGGCCCGGCCTCCCACCTCTCCAAGCAGGGAACCCCTACCATGGGCGGGGTCCTGATCGTGCTGGCCGTCGTCACCTCGTCGCTGCTGTGGATGCGCCTCGACGTGGCCTTCACCTGGCTCCTGCTGTTCGCCACCGCCACGCTGACCGCGGTGGGCTTCTGGGACGACTGGCTGAAGCTGGTGCGCAAGGACCCGCGCGGCGCGCCGTCGCGTGCCAAGTTCGCCGTGCAGATCGGGACCGCCCTCATCGTCGTTGGCTTCCTGGCGGTGCGCCCGCCCTCCCCGGAGCACGCCACCTCGCTGCTGGTCCCCTACCTGCCCAACACCTACGTCGAACTCGGCGTCCTCTACTATGTGCTGGCCGTGCTGCTCTTCGTCGGCGCCTCCAACGCCGTGAACCTCACCGACGGCCTCGACGGGCTGGCCGCGGGGACGACCATCTTCTGCGCCATCACCTACGGGGTCTTCGCGTACATGGCGGGCACCGTCTAGCTGGCGAACTACCTTCTGCTGCCCCACGTGGCGGGGGCCGGGGAGATAGCGATCTTCCTGGCCGGCCTCATCGGGGCCTGCCTGGGATTCCTCTGGTACAACTCCTATCCCGCCCAGGTCTTCATGGGGGACACGTCCTCGCTGTTCCTCGGGGGTGTGATCGGGACCGTCGCGCTCTGCGTGAAGCAGGAGCTGCTCCTGCCCATCGTCGGGGGGGTGTTCGTGGCCGAGACCCTGTCGGTCATCCTGCAGATGGGCTCCTATAAGCTGCGCAAGGGAAAGAGGATCTTCCGCATGGCGCCGCTGCACCACCACTTCGAGCTCGGCGGCGTGGCCGAGCCCAAGGTGACGGTGCGGTTCTGGATCGTCAGCATCGTGCTGATGCTGGCCGCCCTGGCCTCGCTGAAGATACGCTGACATGGCCAAGAAAATGACCCCGAAGAAGGCGGTGAAGCCCGCCGCGGCCCGCAGGCCGCGCGCCCCCACCCCCCCGCCGCCCTCCGACCGCTTCGTCCCGGCGGCCTGGAAGCGCGGCCCCGCGGCCGTGCTCGGGATGGGCCGTTCCGGTCTGGCGGCCGCCCGCCTGCTGGCCAAGAAGGGCTTCAAGGTGCTGCTCTCCGACGAGCGCCCCCGCAAGGACCTGCGCGCGGCCGCGGCGCGCCTCCCCCCCGGCGTCTCCTGGGAGGGCGGCGGGCACTCCGAACGCCTGCTCAGATGCCGCTTCGCCGTGAAGAGCCCGGGGATCCCCTCGAAGGCCCCCGTCCTCGAGCGCCTGAAGGCCGCCGGCATCCCCGTCTTCAGCGAGCTCGAGGTCGCTCTGGCGTTCATGCCGCCCGTCGACGTCGTCGCCGTCACCGGCACCAACGGGAAGACCACGACGGCGACCCTGACCGCCGCCATCTTCAAGGCCGCGCGCCGCCGAGCGCACCTGCTCGGCAACGTCGGCGAGCCGGTCTGCGCCGCGGTCGGGACCGTGCGCAAGGGAGATGTCCTCGTCATCGAGGCCTCGAGCTACCAGCTCGAGGACAGCCGCCGCTTCCAGCCCGACGCCGCGGCCATCCTCAACCTGACCGCCGACCACATCGACCACCACGGCGGGATGGCCGAGTACGCCGCCGCGAAGGCGCGCGTGTTCGCGGCGATGGACAAGCGCCACCACTGCGTCCTGAACGCCGACGACCCGGGCGTGCTCTCCCTGGCCCGCGGGTGCCGCTCGCGCCGCCTCTTCTTCGGCCGCTCGCCCTCGACGATGACCGCGGCGTGGCTGGAGGGCGGGAAGATCCTCGTGCGCCTGCCGCGATGGAAGAAGGCCGTGAAGCTGGCCCCGCCCAAGCTCCCCGGGGAGCACAACGCGCAGAACGCGATGGCCGCCGCGCTGCTGGCCTTCGCGCGCGACGTAAAGCCCGCCGCGGTGGCCAAGGCCTTCAAGGCCTTCAAGGGCGTGGAGCACCGCATCGAGGATTGCGGCCTGCGCAAAGGCCTGCGCTGCGTGAACGACTCGAAGGCCACCAACGTCGACTCCACCTTGGTCGGGCTGGCCACGATGCCCGGGGAGAAGACCACCCTGCTCATCCTCGGCGGACGCCCCAAGGCCGGGGGCTTCTCCGGGCTGCGCTCCCAGGTCGAGCGGCGGGTGAAGGCCGTCCTCTCCATCGGCGAAGCGGCCGCGCGCGTCGAGGCCGACCTGCAGGGCGCCGCCCCGGTCTTCCCCTGCGGGACCCTCGAGGAGGCGGTGAAGGTGGCCTTCCAGATCGGCCAGAAGGGGGAGACCCTGCTCCTCTCCCCGGCCTGCGCCTCCTTCGACCAGTTCGAGAACTACGAGCACCGCGGCCGGGCCTTCAAGGACTTCCTGCTCCGCCACGGAGGCAAGCCGAAGTGAACGCACGGCGCAACCAGCCGGCCGACCCGGGGTTGGCCCTCCTGGCCGTCATCCTCGTCACGGCCGGCGCGGTAGCCCTCTACTCCTCCAGCGCCATCCTCGCCGACAAGGAGCACGCCGATGCGTTCTTCTATATGAAGCGCCAGGGGGTCTTCGGCGCCGTGGGCCTGGTCCTGATGGGCATCCTGAGCAAGACGCCCTACCAGCGCCTGCGTGAATGGCTGTGGCCGGCCGTGGCCGTGACGGCGACCCTCCTCGTCGCCGTGCTGTTCGCTCCGAAGGTGGGCGGCGCCCGGCGCTGGCTCCGGCTCGGGCCGTTCGGCCTCCAGCCCGCCGAGTTCGCCAAGCTCACCATCATCCTCTTCCTCGCCGACTACCTCGACCGCCGGCGCTCGCGCCTGCAGAACTTCGTGCAGGGCATGGCCGTGCCGTGGGCCGTCGTAGGCGCGCTCCTGGGCCTGATGCTGCTCGAGCCGGACCTGGGCACGCCCTCGCTCATCTTCGCCGTGACTCTGTGCGTCCTCTTCGTGGGGGGGGCGCGGATGCGCTTCGTCGCCGCGGCCTTCGCGGCGGCCGTCCCGCTGGTGGTCTGGCAGCTGTGGGCCTATCCCTACCGCCGCGCCCGCCTGATGAGCTTCCTCGACCCCTTCGCCGACTCCAGCGGCACGGGCTACCAGCTCTCCCAGTCCCTGCTGGCCTTCGGCTCCGGCGGCTGGCTGGGCAAGGGCCTCGGCCACTCGGACGTCAAGCTCCTCTACCTGCCGGCGCCCCACACCGACTTCATCTTCCCCGTCATCTGCGAGGAGCTCGGCCTCCCCGGCGGGTTCGTCGTCCTCGGCCTCTTCGTCTGGTTCCTCTCCCGGGGCCTCTCCATCGCGCGCCGCGCCCCCGACCTCTACGGGATGCTCCTGGCCTCGGGCATCACCTTCCTCATCGTCATGCAGGCCTTCTTCAACATGGCCATGTCGATGGGCCTCATCCCGACCAAGGGCCTGCCGCTGCCCTTCTTCTCCTACGGAGGCTCGTCCTTGCTCGTCATGCTCGCGGCCACCGGGGTCCTGCTCAACATCTCCCGCCACGGCCACCACGCGCCGAGGCGGTGACGGGGACATGAAGGTCCTCATCGCCTCCGGCGGCACCGGCGGCCATTTCTACCCGGGCCTGGCCCTGGCGCGCGAGCTCAAGCTGCGCGGCGGCTCGGCGCTGTTCATCCTGCGCGCCGGCGACCCGGCGGGGCCGCGGCTCGACGCCGAAGGCCTGCCCTGGGCCGCCCTCGAGCTCTCCGGCCTGCCGCGCCGGCCTTCGACCGCCTGGCTGACGGCGCCGGTGAAGACCGCCCGGGCGCTCCTCACCGCGCGCGACATCGTGCGCGCCTGGCGCCCCGACGCCGTCGTCGGCATGGGCGGCTACCTGACCCTGCCCGCGGCCCTGGCCGGGGCCTGGCGCGGCGCGCCGGTCGTGCTGCACGAGGCCAACGCCCTGCTCGGCCTGGCCAACCGGCTCTCGCGCCCCTTCTCGTCCGCGCTGGCCCTGGGGCTGCCGTTGGAGGGCGGGGAGCGGGGGCTCCTGGTCGGCACGCCGCTGCGCCTCGAGCTCCACGCGCGCGGCGACGCGGGCGCGTCCCGCAAGGCCCTGGGCCTCGAGGCCGCCCGTCCCACCGTCCTCGTCGTGGGCGGGTCGCAGGGCGCGCGCGCTCTCAACCGGCTGGTCCCGGCCGGGCTGGCGCGGGCCGCGGCGGCCGTCCCCGGCGTCCAAGTCGTCCATCTGGCCGGCAGGACGGAGGCCGACGCCGTCCGCGCGGCCTATGCCGCCGGGGGGACCCGAGCCATCGTGCTCGACTACCTGGAGCGGATGGACCAGGCCTACGCCGCGGCGGACCTGGCCGTCTGCCGCGCCGGCGCGACCACCATTGCCGAACTGGCCGCCCAGCGCCTCCCCGCCCTGCTCGTACCCTACCCCTTCGCCACCGCGCGCCACCAGGACGCCAACGCCCGGGTGCTGGAGCGCGCCGGGGCCGCCGAGCTCCTCGACGAGGAGAGCCTCTCCCCGGAGCGCCTGGCCGGTCGCGCCGCCGCCCTCCTGCGCGACCCGTCCCGCCGCGCGGCGATGGCGGACGCCTACGGGCGCCTCGGCCTGCCCGCGCCGGGCGAGAGCGTGCGCCTGTTCGCCGACCTGGTGGAGCGGGCGGCCGGAAAGACGCTATAGTAGCGCCGTGCGCGCCCGCCCCAACATCCTGCTGGTCAACGACGACGGCTTCCACGGAGAAGGCCTCGACCCCCTGCGCGAGGCCCTTGCGCCGCTGGGCTCGGTCTTCGTCATCGTACCGGAACGCGAGCGCTCCGCCGCCAGCCACAGCCTGACCCTGCACAAGCCCCTGCGCCTGCGCCTGGGCCGCCCCGGCGTCCACACCCTCAACGGGACGCCGGCGGACTGCACGCGCTTCGGAGTGCTGCACCACCTCAAGGGACGCTGCGCGCTGGTGGTCAGCGGCATCAACCGCGGGCACAACCTGGGCCAGGACGTGGTCTATTCGGGGACCGTGGCCGCCGCGATGGAAGCCGCCCTCCTGGGGACTCCGGCGCTGGCCGTCAGCCGCGGCCTCTCGCGGGGGACCCCCGACTACCAGGCCGCCGCGGCCTATGCCGCCCTCTTCGCCGAACGCGTGCTCGCCAAAGGGCTGCCCAAGGGCACCTGCCTGAACATCAACGTGCCGCCCCTGCCCTCCGGCGCGGTGAAGGGCTGGAAGGCCGCGCGGCTGGGCGAGCGGGTCTACGACAAGTCCATCGCCGAGCGCCGCGACCCGCGCGGCCACGCCTATTACTGGATGGCCGGGCGCCGGGTCGGGGTCCGCCTCATCCCCGGCACCGACGTGGCCGTCGTCAAGGCCGGCTTCGTCTCGGTGACGCCGCTCCGGCTCGACTCCACGGACCGGCCCCTCCTCAAGGCCCTGCCCGGCTGGCGCCTGGGATGAACGCCGTCCTCGTGGCGACCGCCGTCGCCACGGTCGTGGTGACCGGGGACATCCGCCTCGACGGACCCGTGGCCCGCATCCGGGCCGCCGAAGGCCCCAGCGCCCCCATCGCCCTGGTCCGGGGCTCCCTCGAGGGCGAGTTCCTCCTCGGCAACCTCGAAGAGCCCCTGACGGCGCGCGGGACGGCCGTCGAGAAGAAGTTCACCTTCCGCGCCCCGCCGTCCTCCGCGAAGATACTGAAGGCCTGCGGCTTCACGGGCGTGGGGGTCGCCAACAACCATGTGATGGACTTCGGGCCCGACGGCCTGGCCGACACGCTTGCCGCGCTCGACAAAGCGGGCGTCAAGCACCTCGGCGCCGGCCGGGACGCCTTGGCCGCCAGGCGCCCGCTATTCTTCGAGGCGAACGGGCTCAAGGTCGGCCTCCTCGCCTTCACGAGCACCTTCCCGGACGAGGCCTGGGCGGGGAAGGACCGTCCCGGCGTGGCCTATTCGGACCTGGCCCATCTGACCGATTGGGTCCGGGCGGCGAAGGCGGAGTGCGACGCCCTCGTCGTCTCCTTCCACGGGGGCACCGAGCTGGCGGCGGAGCCCAACGGGGTGCAGCGCGCGGTCGCGCGCGCCGCGGCACAGGGGGGGGCGGACGCCTTCATCGGGCACCATCCGCACGTGGTCCAGGCCGCCGAGCTCATCGCGAACACCGTCGTCGTGCACAGCATCGGGAACTTCCTGTTCGAGTCGCCGACCCCCGGGACCGAGAAGAGCCTCATCGCGCGCATCCGCCTGTCCAAGGCGGGGGCCGCCGTGGAGCTCGTCCCCATAGACACCGACGGCGGCCGACCCAAGCCCGCCACGGCGTCCCAGCGGGCCGAAATCCTGGCCGCTCTGGACCTCTACGGGGCTCTGAAGGAGCACCCGGACAGGGTCTCCCTCGCCCCCGTCCAATAACTTATAATCGCCCCATGCTCTTAAAGCACCTCAAGAAGTTCAGCCTGCTGGGCATGCTGCCGCCCGCGGCGCTCAAGCGCCTGCTGGCCATCTCCCGCCAGGGGAACTTCGGCCCGAAGGAACGCATCTTCTCGAAGTCCGATGCCCCCGACCACATGTTCGTCGTCATCAGCGGCCGGGTCAAGATATTCCTGTCCGGCAACGGCCGCCGCCAGAAGACCTTCGCCTACCTGGGCGCGGGGGACTTCTTCGGCGAGATGGCCGTCATCACCGGCAAGACCCGCTCGGCCTCGGCCGAGGCCGTCGAGCCGACCAGCCTGCTGATGATCCACAAGCGGGATTTCCGCCGCCTTCTCGAGACGGACCCCAAGCTCTCGCTCTACCTGCTCGAAGCGGTCTCCACGCGCCTGCACCAGGCCGACGAGGAGATCTCGGACCTTCTGTTCCGCAACGTGCTCGGCCGCGTGGCCAAGACCCTGCGCGACCTCGGCCCTCGGGAGCGCTCGGCGGGGAAGCCCGTGGACCTGCCCCGGCCCTACACGCACCAGGAGCTGGCCGACCTCGTCGGGACGACGCGCGAGCCGCTGTCCCGGGCCCTCTCCGCACTGCGCCGGGCGGGCCTCGTCGACGCGGCCGACGGCCGCATCACCCTGCTCGACCCCGAGAAGCTCGACTCCGTCATCGCCGCCTCGGTCAGCCCGGATTGAGCGCATGGCCGAGACCCAGCCCGTCCGGGGCTTCCGCGACCTGGTAGTCCCCGAATCGTCCCGCACGGCCGCCCTGGAAGCGCACGCCCGCGCGACGCTCGGCCGCTACGGCTTCGGCGAGGTCCGCCTCCCCACGCTTGAGAACGCCGAGCTCTTCGTGAAGAGCACCGGGGAGAACACCGACATCGTCGAGAAGGAGATGTTCCGCTTGTCCGACCAGGGGGGGCGCTCCCTCGCCCTGCGCCCCGAAGGGACGCCCGGCGCCGTGCGCGCCTACCTCGACAACAACCTGCGCCAGCTCGGCGGCCCGGCGAAGCTCTTCTATGTGGGCTCGATGTTCCGCGCCGAGCGCCCGCAGAAGGGCCGCTACCGCGAGTTCGAGCAGATCGGCGTGGAGACGCTGGGCAACCCCCATCCGGCCGCCGACGTCGAGAGCATCCTCGCCCTGCGCGCCCTGCTCGACGCCGCCGGCCTGTCCGGCAGGACCCGGCTCAAGCTCAACAACCTCGGCTGCCTGACCCAGGCCGAATGCCGGCCGCGCTACCGCTCCGAGCTGGTCTCCTTCCTCGAGGCCCGCAAGGATTCGCTCTGCGAGACCTGCAAAGGACGCCTCGGCAAGAACCCCCTGCGCATCCTCGACTGCAAGGGCGACGGGCCCCGCCTGCGCCCCGACCTGCCGCCCTTCAAGCCGTGCGCCGCCTGCTCCGGCCATGTCGAACAGGTCGCCACCCTGCTGGCCGTGACCGGGGTCGACCACGTCCGGGACCCGCACCTCGTCCGGGGCCTCGACTACTACAACCGCACCGTCTTCGAGTTCGCCGCCGACGGGCTGGGTTCCCAGGACGCCCTGGCCGGGGGGGGACGCTACGACGGGCTCGTCGAGCAGATGGGCGGCCCCTCCACTCCGGCCGTGGGCTGGGCGCTGGGCGTGGAACGCCTCCTCATCGCCGCCGAGGCCGCCGACCCCGCCCTCGCCGCCCTGTCCGGGCACGGCGCCGCGGCGGGGGTGTTCGTCGCCGTCCAAGGCGGCGCCGCCGCCGTCACCGAGGGCACGCGCGCCCTCGAAGACCTGCGCCGCTTCGGCCTCCCGGCCTCGGGCGGCCTCTTCGCCTCCAGCCTCAAGGCGCAGATGAAGGAGGCGGGCCGCCAGGGCGCGCGCCTGTGCGTCATCATCGGCGACGCCGAGGCCGCCAAATCGCCGCCGACCTGTCAGCTCAAGGACATGGAGGGCGGCTCGCAGGCCGAGGTCCTCCTGCAGGACCTGCGCGACGCCGCCGGAAAACGCTTGAGCGAGGAGCACCCGCGTGCCTGAGAACGACGACGCCTATCGGACGCACCCGTGCGCGGACCTGCGCGCCGAAGACGCCGGCAAGGCCGTGCGCCTGGCCGGCTGGGTCCACTCCCGCCGCGACCACGGCGGGGTCTACTTCTTCGACCTGCGCGACCGCTCCGGGATGGTCCAGGTCGTCGCGCGGCCGCAGGCCCAGGCCGCCTTCAAGGCCGCCGCGGGCCTGGGCTCCGAGTTCGTCGTCTCCGTGTCGGGAAAGGTCTCCAGGAGGCCCGCCGGCAGCGAGAACCCCGACCTCCCCACCGGGGCCGTCGAGGTCGAGGCGGAGTCCATCTCCGTGCTCAACCCCGCCAAGCCCCCGCCCTTCCCCGTCGACGACGAGGTCTCGGCCGGGGAGGAGACCCGCCTGCGCTACCGGTTCGTCGACCTGCGCCGCCCGAAGATGCTGCGCAACCTGACCGTGCGCTCGAGGGCCTCCGCCGCAGCGCGCCGCTTCCTCGACGGAAAGGGCTTCCTCGACGTCGAGACCCCCTGCCTGACCAAGTCCACGCCCGAGGGCGCGCGCGACTTCCTGGTGCCGGTGCGCCTGCACCCGGGGACCTTCTACGCCCTGCCCCAGTCGCCCCAGATCTTCAAGCAGATCCTGATGGTCTCCGGCATCGAGCGCTACTACCAGTTCGCCCGGGCCTTCCGCGACGAGGACCTGCGCGCCGACCGGCAGTTCGAGCACACCCAGATCGACCTGGAGATGTCCTTCGTGCGCGAAGGGGACATCCATTCCCTCGTCGAGGGGATGCTGCAGGAGGTCTTCAAGGCGACCATCGGCGCGGACCTCCCGGCCCCGTTCCCGAGCCTCGACTACGCCGAGGTGATGGCGCGCTGGGGCTCGGACAAGCCCGACATCCGCTACGGCCTGGAGTTCAAGGACCTCTCCGCCCTCTTCGCCCCGTCGGCCTTCCGCGTCTTCGCCGACGCCGTCAAGGCGGGCGGGGTCGTGCGCGCGCTGCACGCCCGCGGGAACAAGACCCTGTCGCGCACCGACCTCGACAAGCTGGGCGAGTTGGTCAAATCCCTGGGGGGCAAGGGCCTGGCCTGGCTGCGCTGGAAGGGGCCCGAGCTGACGGTGGAATCGCCGTTGGCAAAGTTCCTCTCCGAGGCCGAACTGTCCGAGATGAAGCGGCTCTTCGACCCGCGGCCCGACGAGGTCGTGATGTTCGCGGCCGGGCCTTCCGCCGTCGCGTCGGCCCATCTGGGCGCGGTGCGCAAGGAGCTCATCGGGAAGCTGGGCCTCCAGCCCGACCGCCGCTGGGCCTTCATGTGGGTCAAGCACTTCCCGCTGCTCGAGAAGGACCCGGACACCGGGGGGTGGACCTTCACCCACAACCCGTTCACGGCCCCGCTCGAAGAGGAGATGGCGAAGCTCGACACCGACCCGGGGAACGTCCGCTCCCACCAGTACGACCTGGTCCTCTACGGCGTCGAGCTGGCCTCCGGCTCCATCCGCAACCACCGGGCCGACGTCCAGGAGAAGATCCTCGGCCTGATGGGACACGACGCCGAGGCCCGGCGCGACAAGTTCGGTCTCCTGCTCAACGCCCTCGAACACGGCGCCCCGCCGCACGGCGGGCTGGCCATCGGTTTCGACCGGCTCTGCGCGCTGCTGTGCGGGGAGGACTCCATCCGCGAGGTCATCGCCTTCCCGAAGACGGCCAAGGGCACCGACCCGCTCTCCGAGGCTCCGGGCCCCGTCTCCGACCGCCAGCTCAAGGAGTTGGGGATTCGGCTGCGGGATTCTTGATATAATCGCCGGGTCGGGCGTGTAGCTCAGCTGGGAGAGCGCTACCTTCGCAAGGTAGAGGTCGCAGGTTCGATCCCTGTCACGTCCACCATTTTCCCGCCCGGAACGAAGACGACAGTCCCCCACGGACTGTCGTCTTCGTTCCGGGCGGGCGCGCCTAGCGCGAGGGAGCCGACTTCTTCTTGACCCGCGCGATAGCGGCGTTGTGCTCGAGGAGGGTCTTGGAGAAGATGTGCCGCCCGGAGTCCCCGTCGGCCACGAAGTAGAGCGAGTCGTCCTTGGCGGGGGAGAGCGCCGCCGCGATGGCGTCCAGGCCCGGGCTGCAGATGGGGCCGGGGGGGAGTCCGAAATAGGCGTAGGTGTTGTAGGGGGACTCGATATCGAGGTGCTTGAAGCGCATCCCCTTCATCCATTCGCCGGTGTCCTTGCCGTGCGCGTACTGGACGGTCGGGTCGGCCTCCAGCCGCATGCGCCTGGCCAGGCGATTGCGGTAGACCGCAGCGATGCGAGGCATCTCCTCGATGGTCCGGGCCTCGCGCTGGACGATGGAGGCCAGCGCCACCACCTGCAGCCGGGTATAGCGCGACTCGCCCGAACGCTGGAAGAGCGGCAGGGCGTTCTCCTTGAACTCCTCGTGCATATGATGGGCGACCGATTCGGCCTTGAGCCCTTTGGCGAAGAAGTAGGTGGTGGGGAACAAGTAGCCTTCGAGGTTGTTGGCCCGGACATAGGCCATGAAGGAGGCCGCGTCGGTGATGCCCGAGGACTCGAGCCGGTCGGCGATCTGCTTGGCCATGAAGCCTTCCGGGATGGCCACGCGCACGGATTCGACGCGGCCCTCATGCAGGCGCTTGAAGGCGGACACGCTGCGGATGACGCCCTCCCGCTTGAGGAAGGCCGCCGTCTCGGAGGCGGACTGGCCGGCGGGGATCTCCACCTTGGCCGACACCCCCGGGGGGAACAGCCACCAGACGGCCAGCATGGCCGCCGTGCCCAGCGCGGCCAGGGCGGCCAGGACCCCCTTCATGGAAGCTCCGTATGGACCGGGCCGGCCGGGGTCAGGCGGCTGGCCACGATGCGCAGCGGCCCGCAGGGGAAGTCCGCACCCGCCCAGGCGGAGGCGGAGCGCCAAGGCTCGGCGGCGCGCAGCAGGGCCTCCCGCCCGCGCGGCGAGCGCAGGCGGCCGAGCGTGGTGTGCGGGAGGAAAGGGCCGTCCGGCACCGGGAAGGAGGCTTCGCCCAGGCGGCGCAGCAGCGCCCTCTGGGCCGAGCGCATGTCGCCCGCGCCGCGTCCGACGCCCGCCCAGAGCACGCGCGGGGACTCGAGCGAGGGGAACGCCCCCAGGGACTCGAAGGCCGCCTCGGCGGGAGGGGGGGCGTCGCGGTGCGCCGCCCTGAGCGCCGCGCGTAGGGCGTCCAGCCGCTCGGGCAGGGTCTCGCCCAGGAAGGCCGCGGTCACGTGGAAGGTCCGGTCATCGCTCCATTTGGCGTCGGCCGCGCAGGCCCGGAGGGCGTCCACGGCTCGGGCGAGGACGCCCGCCGCCGGACCCGTCACGGTCCATGCCAGGAACAGCCTCAGGCCTTGGCCCGCCGCAGCACGGCGCGCAGGCGGGCCAGGAGGTCCTCCGCCTGGAAGGGCTTCACGATGAAGTCGTCCACCCCGAAGTGCAGGGCCTCGAGCTCGTCGTCGGAGGTCTGCTTGACCGTCAGCATGATGACGGGGGTGTCCTTGCGGGCGGGGTCGCGGCGCAGGTTCTGCACGAAGGTCTCGCCGTCCATGCGCGGCATCATCCAGTCGACGAGCACGGCGTCGTAGGGGCCGCCGGCGGCCATGGCCTTGAGGCCCGCTTCGCCGTCTTCGGCCAGGTCGACCGCCACCCCGGCCGTCTCCAGGACGTCCCGGATGATGATGCGGTAATCCTCTTCGTCGTCTACGACCAGGACCTTTGTCGCCATAGCATCCCCATGGTTGCCTTCCAACGGAGCAGGGAGGCAACCATTCCCTGCGCGATATGCTCGGTCATTATGACATTCTGACGGAGAATTGGAACTGCGTGCCGCGCCCGACCTGGGACTTCACCCCGACCTTCCCGCCGTGCGCCTCGACGATGGACTTCACTATGAAGAGGCCCAGGCCCGTGCCGCGCGGCCCGGTCACCCGGGTGTTGGCGTTCTTGCCCTGCCCGAACTTCTCGAAGAGCTTCTTCTGGTCCTCGGCGTCCATGCCCTTGCCGCTGTCGATGACGGAGACCTCCAGCCAGCGCGCCGCGGCGTCTCGGTACTGCTCCGCCTGGATCCAGATCGACCCGCCCTGCGGGGTGAACTTGAGCGCGTTCGACACGAGGTTGACGATGACCTGGCGCAGGCGCTCGGGGTCGCCGTCCACCGCCCCGAGGTTGGCGTCCAGGCGCGAGATGAGCGCCACCCCCTGTTCCTTGGACTTGGCCTCGAAGAACTGCACCACCTCGGAGGCCACGTCCTGGAGGCGCATCGGGCGCAGCGTGCACTCCATCTTGCCGCGCTCGATCTTCGCCACGTCGAGCAGGTCGTTGATGAACCCCGACAGGCGCTTGACGTTGGACTTGATGCGGTCGAAGTAGGTCTGGAACTGCGCGGGGTCCGTCGGCCGCCCGCCGACCATCTTGCCCGCCATCAGGTTTAGGAACGACTCGATGGCGCCCAGCGGCGAGCGCAGCTCGTGCGTGACGGCGGAGACGAAGTCCTTCTTCATGGCGTCGAGCTCTTCGAGGCGCTGGGACATCTGGTTGAAGCCCGCCACCAGCGCGCCCACCTCGTCGTTGGACTGCCACTCGAGGCGCAGGCCGAGCTTCCCGCGCCCGATCTCGCCGGCCACCTCGGAGAGGGCCGCCAGCGGACGCGTCAGCTTGCGCGCGAACCAGTCCGAGAAGAGGGCCGCCGCGATGATGGCGATGCCGAACAGCCGGGCCAGGTCCCGCGCGATGCGCGCGAGCTGGGCGTCGACCTTGTCCTGGAAGTAGCCGTCGTCGATGCCGATCTGGAGCTGGATCTGGCGCCCAGGGGTGGTCGGGGCCTTGACGGGCACGAGGCGGCTCCGGACCGCGGCCGACGCCGACGCCTCCGCGGGCCCGATGTGGTTCGTACGGACCCTGTCGTCTTCCACCCAGGACACGTCCACGTACGACAGCGCGGCGAACTGCCGCTGCAGGAACTTGACGTAGGACAGGAGCAGCAGGTCGTCGCGCTGGACCAGGGAGTCCCGCGCGGCGCGCTCCACGGTGCTGACGATGATGCGGGCCTCGTCGGCGGCGTTGGCCTCGAGCTGGGTGCGCTCCAGGCGGACGAAGACCAGACCCAGGGTCCCCAGGGCGACGGCGAACAGCAGCGTCACCGAGAGGGTCAGCTTGGTGCGGATCGTCATCTACTGAGAGCCCCCGGTGAGGATCTCGGCCTGCACCCGCCGCAGGGCGCGCTGGGCCGAGGCGTTCTTCGGATCCATGGTCAGGATGCGCTGGAACATGTTGGCCGCCTCGCTAAGGCGTCCCTGCGCGTAGAGGTCCACGCCCGCCTCGTAGAGGCGCTGCACCTCGACGGGGCTGACCCCGCTCGGGCGCGCCTCGGGCTTGGGCAGGGCCGCCGCGGCCGGCTCCTCCTTCTCGCGGGACTTGCGCTCGATGAGCGAGACCAGCGCGTCCACATAGGCCTTCAGGCGCTTGCGCTCCTCGGCGTCCCGCTCGAACTTGTAGCCGGCCCGCAAGGCCCGGAGGGCCTCCTCGTACTTCTTCCCGGCGTAGAGCGCCGTGGCCTTGCGCTTGTAGGCCAGCACGCTCTGGGGGTCGAGCTCGAGGACCTCGTCGGCCAGCTTGACCACCTTGGCGTAGTCGGATTCGCGCAGCGCGACCTCCATCAGGGCCATGCTCGCGCCCACGGCCTTCTCGCGGCCCATGGTCGGCGCCGTCGCCGCCGCGGCGGTGGGGAGCTCCCGTGTGATGCCGGCCTTGCGTTCGGCGGTCTGCAGCAGCCGCTCATAGCGCTCGTCGGCGGGGTTGAGGCTGGCCGCGTAGGTCAGCTTGCGCACGGCATCCTTCTCCCGGCCGGCCAGGAAGTCCATCACGCCTTCGTAGAGCGCGGCCTGGGCCGGGTCGGTGCGAAAGCCCTGCACCTCGGGGAAGACCTCGGCGGCCAGGGACATGCGCTCCAGGCTGGCCTGGAGGCGTAGGTCCTTGGGGTTGAGGCCCAGGGCCTGGGACAGCTTCTCGCGCGCCTCGGCGAAGCGGCCCTCGCCGGTGTCGACGCGCGCCTGGCGCAGGAATTCGACCTGCGCGGTGCGCTTGTAGAGCGCCAGCTCCTCGGACTGCGCGCGGAACTCGGGGCTGTTCACATCGGCCAGGTCGCGCAGGTTCTCGAGGATGGCCTCGGCCATCTGGGGCTCCGTGCCGCGCGGGCGGCCGAAGCGCATGCTCAGCCCCATCCGGTGCGTTCCGAAGGTGTCCTGGATGGTGCCGATGGGGAGGGTGAAGCCGTAGTCGAACTGGAGGCGGTGGATGCGGTAGGACAGGCCCGCCGTCAGCTGGCGGAACTCGCGCGAGCCCACGCCCACCGAGCTGCGCACCCCGAAGCTGCCGTGGACCAGGGTCGGCAGCCACTTCTCGAAGGCCAGGGTGCCGACCTTGTCGGTGGAGCCGTTGGGGGCCTTCAGGAGGTCGAACTCCCCGGCGATGGAGGTCCAGCCCGTCTGCCAGGCCAGGCCCAGCTTGACGTTGCGGCCCAGCGCGTCGGTGTCGTTGGAGGCGAAGGCGATGTTGGGCTCCGTCAGGTGCTGGACCATCAGGCCCGCCGACAGGCGCGGGCGGATGCGGTACAGGAAGCCCAGGTCCATGTCGAGGTTCGTCTTCGACGCGTTCTGGAGCACCGGGTCCGGCGTGCCCAGGCGCGCGCCGGTATTGCTGACCGCGTTGTCGGCCACGTCGGTGCCGCTCAGCGAGCGGCGCAGCATCTTGAGCGAGGCGCCGGCGTAGAACCCGTTGGGGAGCTGGTCGGCGAACAGGCGCCGGCCGTAGGAGCCGTAGAGGCTGGTCTCGCTGTAGAGCGAGTCCAGCGTGAAGTAGTTGAAGGCCGTCCCCCAGGCCCCGTGCCGCCCGTGCTTGATGGGCGCGGCGAAGGCGAGGAAGGAGTTCTGCAAAGAGGAGTCGTCGGAGAGGCCCATGTGCAGGCGCGAGTAGGTCGTGCCCAGCATCGGGCGGTCCAGGGTCCCCAGGCCGGCCGGGTTGTAGTAGACCGAGTAGACGTCGTCGGCCATGGCCGTGAAGGCCCCGCCCAGGCCGGTGACCCGGGCTCCGACTCCGACGTCGTCATAGGCCGCGCGCGCCATGCGGGCATTGTCGCAATGGGCGGCGGCCAGGGTCAAGAGAAGCAGGATTTTCTTGCAGTTTCTCATGGCGTTCACCGCGCCACCACCACGGTCCCCGTGACCGCGGTCTCTTCCGCCTCGATGCGCCAGATGTAGACCCCGTTCGTCACGGCCGTCCCGTTCGCGCGCCCGTCCCAGGTCAGGGCCTGGGGCTTGAACTGGCCGGGGAAGCTGGCGCGGCACTGGACGACGGGCTTCGTGGCTCCAAGGGCGAAGGTCGGATCGAGCTGCAGGAACATCTCGGTGACGACGTGCCCGCGCAGGTCGAAGATGCGGCCGCGCACAGCGAAGTCCTTGGGGTTGTCGACGCAGAGGATGGCGAGGTCGTTCTTCAGGTCGCCATTAGGGGTGACGATCCGGTTCAGGTAACCCTGAAAGGAGAAGTCGCCCCCGGCCGCATGAGCCCGGCCGGTCTCTAGGGTAAGGGCCAAGAACGCCGCGAGGAGGATGCCCACGCCATAGAGTGCCGCGTGAAGCAGGGTTTCGCCAGCGAAATTTTCGCGAGTTTTCATCGAATTCTCCATTATTATCTAGCTATTACCATCGTCCCGTTGAAGAGCTTCCCGTCGCCTTCCACCTGGTAGATGTAGACGCCGCTGGTGACCACCTTGCCGTTCATCATGCCGTCCCACTGCAGGGAGTTGGGCAGCGGACCCGGGGCCATCGTGGCGACGTAGGCCCCGCGCAGGTCGTAAATCTTGCCGTTGATGGCGGCCCCGCGCGGGTTGTCGAAGATCATGATCATCAGGTCGTTCTTGCCGTCGGCGTTGGGCGTGACCACCCGGGTGGTGATGTTCGAGAGGTCGAAGGTGGCCGCCGAGTCGCGGAACACGCGGCGGACCTGGAAGCTGCCCAGGTTCGGGGTCTGGACGGTGACGGTCTGGTCGTTGGTGTCCACCTGGCCGTAGAGCTTCTTGTACTCCTTGCCGTCGTTCCAATAGACACCGAGGTCCTTGGCGTCCCCGGCGGAGGCCGCAGTGCCGAGCGCCTGGAGGCTCACTCCCTGGCCCGCCAGTGAAGCGTCCTGGGCCACGGCCTGGGCGGTGGCCGGAGTGGGGACGCCCTGGGCGTCCACCTGATAGCGCAGCGTGACGCGCACCGGCTTGGCGAAAGCGAAGTTCTTGACCGGCGTCGCGCCGCCCGAGAGCGGGGTGAACTCGACGGTCTGCAGCACCTCGCCCCCGTTCTCCTCGGTGTGGTAGCTGCGCTTGAGATAGATGTCTTCATTCAGGCCGTTCGTGCCCTTGAGCAGCTTCGAAGTCAGTTTTTCATCGATTACCACCTGCGAGGCGCAATCCGGCAAGGTGTAGAGCTGGTCGCCGAAGGGCGACAGGATGACGGCTCCCGTGGACACCTTGAAGTCGTTGTACGCCATGACCTTGTAGAAGTTCGCCTGGCCGAGGTCGGCCTCGGTGTGGCTGGTGACCGCGAGCCCGTAGCTGGCGAACAGCGAGTACGGCGAACAGCTGCCGGTGGAACGGTAGACCTGGTAGCCCTTGAGCTCGTCCGTGGCCGGGTTCGCGGGGTCGTAGAAGGGCTCGGTGGTCTCGAAGCGCCTGGTCGGGGTCCAGGACAGGGTGACGGAGGAACCGTTGCGGCTGAAGTCGAGCCCGAAGGGCTCTTGCGGCGCCAAGGTGAAGGGCAGCGCCGAGACCGAGGCCGACGGCGAACTCTCCAGCCCACCCAGGTCGCGCGCGGTGACGCGGAAGTAATAGCTGGTCTCAGCGGTCAAAGGACGGTCGATATAGGAGAACGCGGTCTGGGTCGTGACCTTCGTGAACACGATGTCGTCGGTGGAACGCTCGATGCGGTAATGGGCGAAGTCCAGGCCCTTGCCGGCGCCGGTCAGCCCCGCCGGCAGGTCGCTCCACGAAACGATCGCCCGCTTCATGGCCGACGCAGCGCTCAGTCCCGAAGGCGTGCCCGGGGGCAGGTTCAGCGGCCGCGTGGAGGCCTGCACCGCCGGGTCGGACGGGTCGGCCCCGGTGTCCACGAAGGAGACCTCCCCCAGCGCGTCCACCGAGCGCACCGCGAAGTAGAAGGTGGAGAGCGGATAGAGCCCGCCGATGCTGAGCTGCTCCAGCGCTCCGGGCGCCTGCGCCGTGGCGACGGCCGCCGAGGATGGGGCCGCTTCGAACCAGGCCGTGGCGTCGTTGGCCAGGGCGGAGACCGGGAAGGTGGCGAAGCGCACCTCGTAGCGGGAGATGGGGATGAGGTTGATGTTGCGCGGGGCCGTCCAGGTCAGCCTCACCTCTCCTTCCACCAGGCCGGCGAGCGCCGTCAGATCGGAAACGGGCTCGGGTAGGCTGTAGAAGAACTTCGGCACGGTGAAGTTGGCGGTGTTGCGCGCCAGCAGGGTGTCGCGCAGCCACTTGCCGGCGTTCACCGTGGCCGAGGAGTCCTCCACCCGGACCGCGAAGTAGTAGGTGGTGAACAGGGCCAGGCCGGTGATGTTGAGCGCTTCCTTATAAGAGCCCGCCGAGGGGACGGGGAGGGGGGAGCCCGAGAAGGCCGACAGGGGTTTCGCCGCCGCGAACTGGGCGTCGTTGGCGATCTGGCCCAGAGTCGAGACCTTGACCGCATAGCGCTCGGGGCCCACCGGCAGGACCCGGAAAGGAGCGGTCCAGGTCAGGTCCACCGACCCCGCCGCACCGTCCGGGGACGCCACAAGGTCGGTGACGGCGCCCACGCCGCGCGGACGGCCCGACACCTGGGGCAGGGGGTTGGACGGGTCGAGACCGGCGTCGAGGTGGCCCGCCTCGCCGAGCTGGTCGAAGGCGCGCAGGCCGAAGAAGTACTGCTCCCCGGGCGCGAGGCCGCTCAGGACCAAAGACTCCTTCGTCCCGGGCAGGTTCGCCGGATAGTAGGTGTAGTCCAAAGTGGCCGCGTTGAACCAGGCGGTGGCGTCCCCGCCCAGCGCCGCGGGCGTGAAGGTCGCCCCGCGCACGGTGTAGCTGGAGATGGGGATGAAGTTCTGGTTGCGCGGCGCCGTCCACTCCAGGCGCAGTTCGCCGGCCAGGGCCCCCGGCAGGCTGGTCAGGTCGCTGATGGGGTCGGGCTCGGCGTAGGCGAAGCTGGGCACGGCGAAGTTCGTCGTGTTGCGTCCGCCCAGGCGCGACCAGGCGCCCAGCGACTTGACCGGGGCCGAGGAGTCCTCCACCGCTACGGCGAAGAAGTAGGTGGTGAACGGCTGGAGGCCGGTCAGGGTCACGGTCTCGCGCCCGCCGGCCGTCCCCACCGCGGGGGCCGGGGCGGAGGTGAAGGCGCTCAGCGGCTTGGCGGCGGAGAAAGCCGCGGAATCGGCCAGGTTCCCCGTGGTGGAGACCCGGATGTCGTAACGGTGCGGGGCGGTCGTCAGTACGCGGTAGGGCACGGTCCAGGTCAGGTCGACGGCCCCCGACGCCCCGTCCGGCGCGGCGGCCAGGTCGGTCACCGGGCCGATGCCGCGGCTGCGCGCGACGGGCTGGGCTGGGGCCAGCGGAGCGGTCCGGCCCAGGGCGTCGACGGCGCGCACCGCCAGCGTGTAGAGGGAGCCGGCCTCCAGGCCGCTCAGGGTGAAGGCCTCGGCGGCGCCGGGCGGTCCCGCCGGAGCGAGGGCCGCCGAGGAGGCGGCCAGGAACCAGGCCGTGGCGTCGCCGCCCAGCTCGGCCGGGGCGAAGGTGGCGAAGGCGACCTGGTAGGAGGCGATGGGGGTGAAGTTGGCGTTGCGGGGAGCCGTCCAAGACAGCGCCAGCTCGCCGTTCTGCGCCCCGGGCAGGCCGGAGAGGTCGGTGACGGCGTCGGGGTCGCCCGGGATGAGCGGGGCGACGGCGAAGTTGAGCGGGTTGATGCCGGCCGTGCTGACGCGGACCCAGTCACTGCGGACGGCGCTGTTGGGGTTCGAGTCCGCGGTGCGGATGGCGAAGTAGTAGGTCGCCAGCGGGGCCAGGCCCGTGACGCTCATGAAGGTGGGCGTGCCGCTGGAGACGGCCGGGGCCTGGGAGAACGAGAACGCGCTCAGCGGCCGGGCCGCGTCGAAGGCCGCGTTGTCGTCCATGTTGGCCGTGGTGGAGGCGCGGATGTCGTAGACGACGGGGGAGACCATGCCCGTGACGTCGGGGGCCGTCCAGGTCAGGTCGATGCGCCCGGATTCGGTGGAGACCGCCACCGCCGTCACGTTGATGATGGGCGGCGTGGGGCGGGGCCGGGATTTGGCCTGAAAGCCCCCCGCCGCGCCCAAGTCGATGAAGGAGGTCTCGCCGATGGCGTCGCGGCTGACCAGGCCGAAGAAGAAGAGGGTGCCGAAATCCTGGTAGAGGTTCGTGATGGTCAGGGCCTCGCGGGCGCCGGGGGCGCCGACCGGGGTGAAGCCGAAGGTGATGGAGGAGCCGGTGTTGAACCAGGTCGTGGTGTCCCCGGCGTAGTCGGCCACGCTGGAGGTGCTCATCTGGATGACGTAGTCCTTCATCGGGACGCCGTTGGGGTTCTTGGGGGCGGTCCAGGTCAGGGCGATTTGACCCGGCGCGCCGCCGGGCAGGGCGGTCAGGTCGGTGACGGCGTCGGGCCGCCCGGGGTTGAATCGGGCCGAGGCGACGTTGAGCGGATTGAGGCCGGCGGGCACGTTGCGCTGCCAGACGCCCGTAAACGGGGGCAGGCCGCTGTCCACCGCGCGCACCGCGAAGTAGTAGGTGGCGCTCGGCACCAGGCCCGTCACCGTCATGCTGTGCAGCGTCCCGGGCGACCCTGCTCCCGGGATGGGGGAGGGGGAGAAGGCCGACAACGGCCGGGCCGCGTCGAACTGGGCCGGATTGGCGATCTGGCCCGTGGTCGAGGCCCGGACTTCGTACACGGTCGGGTCGAAATGGCCCAGGCGCCGCGGCGCGGTCCAGGCCAGGTTGACCTCGCCCGACAGGACCCCGGTGACGGCGGTCAGGTCGGTCACGCCGGCGATGCCCTTCACCTTCACGTTGGGCTGGGTGGCGATGCCATGGGTGTCGCTGTCCACGTCCGACACGTTCGCCGAGTCGTCCACGCTCTTGACGGCCAGGAAGTAGGTCGGTCCCGGCTCCAGGCTCGTCATCACGGCCTGAGCGTTGCCGGGCAGCTGCACCACGGGAGAGGGCAGCGGCGTCGCGGCGTTGAACCACGAGGTGGTGTTCCCGCCCAGGTCCAGCACCGAGAAGGTGGCGATGCGGACCTGATAGCTCACCACCGGGACGTTGGCCTTGGCGGACATCCCGTGCGACTCGTCGGGCGCCGTCCACTGCACCAGCGCCTGTCCGACCGCGCCGGAGACGGCGCTCAGGTCGTTGACCGGGACGGGGGGATAGACGTCGTTGGGGGCCACGCGCACGGGGAAGGCCCCCGCGCTGTTGCCGGGGTTGGGGTCGAGGGCCAGAGCCTGGGCGAACGGGGACAGCACGAGCCAGCCGGCCAGGAACACCGCCACGGCTGATTTCAGCCGAGCGGCGCCTGACGCGAGCTTCGCGCCGGTCCCGAGCGAGGTTCGCCCGTCGCTCATCTGCCTAACCCGTCTCCCTCACGGCATGCCCCCCATTCCCCCGGCGCCTACGGCGCCACCTCGACGAGCACCCTGTTGGTGCGGTTGACCACGGTCCCGATGGGCAGCGAGAGCTGGATTAGGAACGCCAGCTTCTTGCCCTTGTACTGCTCCGGGATATCCAGCTTCAGCCGCACCCGCTCCAGGCTGATCGGGTCCACCTTGACGGTGGCGGGCTCGATCTTCACCCAGCTCAGGTCCTTCGGAGCCTCGTAGCCCGCCGGCAGGCCCATGCGCTCCCACGCCACGGCCGTCGCCACCAGCTCCAGCGGCTCTTCGGAGCGGTTGGTGAGCACGAACTGCCGCCCCTCTTCCTTGGCCGGCTCGTAGGCCCCGGCCCTGGCCTTGGTCACATACAGCGCCGCCGGCCACAGCTCGTAGTTGAGCGCCACCATCTGCTTCTCATGCGCCTCCGCCTCCAGGGTCTCAGGCCCCTTGCCGATGGAGAAGCGGATGTTGCTCCTCACCCCGGCCGCCAGCAGGCCCGTGCCCAGCGTGTGGGCCCAGACCTGGCCCTGGAAGTGCCGCCCGACGAACTTGGGGTCGTTGGGCACGTCGATGGTCAGCGCCGCGAACCCAGGCTCGCCGGCGTCGAGCCTGAGCCGGCTCGGCGAGACGCTCATCCAGGACGCGTCCGGCATCGGCTCGTAGGGAGCCAGGCACTCCTGCGTCGTCGGCGGGGTGATCTCGACTAGCACCTCCACCGGACCGTCGCCGCGGTTCTTGACCGTGTAGGGGAGCCCGCGCAGCTCGAGCAGGTTGTAGGACTTGCCCGGCTCCAGGTTCTCCATGGCCACGTTGACGAACTGCGACGACAGTCCGATGGTCGCCCCGGCCCGGACAACGCCGACCACGGCCAACAGCAGGGCCGCGCCCAACGCCGTCGGCACTCCCTACATCGCGCTCTTCGCCCTCATAAGCGTCTCCCCGGCATGACGGACGTCATGCCGCGCCGTCCGGACGGACTCCACCCCTGCAAGCTTCGCGAGGTCCATGCGAAGCCTAGAGGCCGGTGCCCGTCACCGCCGTCACCGTCACCGTGAACGACTGCTGCGTGTCCGTCGAGGTGTACGGCGGCGTGCGCATCTTCAGCCACAGCCCGCGCTGGTTGCCCACCGCCATCCCGTCCGCGTC
>JACRDU010000082.1 GCA_016218495.1 Elusimicrobiota bacterium | reverse complement strand
CCTCGCCACGTACTCCCTCCTGGCCGACGGACTCATCCGTATACCTCCCAGAAAAGCCCTCGCATGGGGGACTTGTTCGGGGACATCTTAGGTGAGTTGACGAGCCAGAATTGGGGGACATCTTACGTGAGTTGAAGCGGGACCCTTCTTCGGGGCCGCTCCCGTACTATAATGGGGTATGCCTCATTTCCCTGAACGGATAGAGCTCAAGCAGCGCAAGTGCCCGAGTTGCGGCGACAAGCTGGGCCGCCCGGCGCTCAATCCGCACGATTCGACCGTCCGTGTGGTATGCGCGAAGGACGCCTGCGGGTACACGATCGACCTGGGCTGGCTGGGCGACGTCCTGCCCAGCGTGAACTGAGCGCCGGTCAGATCGAGTAGCTGACCAGGTAGTCCTTCTTGCGCTCCAACCAGGCGGCGGTCTCCGGCATGTCCGGGCCGCCGAGCACCGCCCGCACCTCGCGGGCGAAGGAGAGCCCGGTCGAATCCGGGTCGAGGCAGTCCACGACCACGGGAGGGAGCTCGCCCTCGAGGGGCGCCCCGGCCTCCGCCGCCCCCTCCTCCCCGAGGATGCAGACCTTCGGCCGTCCGGGATGGGTCTCGTTGGCCCGGACGACCACGCCCCTGCGGCCGTCGCTGAGCTCGACGGTCGAGCCCACCGCGTAGTAGCCGACCAGGCGGACGAGGAGCTTCGCCAGGGCGGGCTCGATGGCCTGGCCCCGCCGGCGCAGCAGGGAGCGCAGGATCCGGTCCTGCCGATGCCTGCGCCAATAGCGCGTGTCGCTGAACTGGGCGAGGTCGTAGAGGTCGGCGGCGTGCAGGATGCGGTGGAAGGAGTCGGGGGCGTATCCGTCCGGGTGGGGCCGGCTCGGGTCCTCGTGGTGGTGGCCGCCGAGGACGGCGACCTGCAGGGGGATCTCCGGACAGCGCGCCAGGAGCAGGAGGCTCCATGACGCGTGCTGGTGCACGACCGCGCGCTCGAAGAGCGAGAGGGGGGCCGGGTTCTTGGTCCAATCCGGCGGGATGATGCAGCGTCCCAGGTCGTGCAGGAAGGCGGCCACGCACAGGGTCTGGAGCTGGCCGGAGTTGAGGCCGTGCAGCTCCCCCATCGCGCAGGCGAGGATCGCGGTGTTGACCGCGTGCCCGGTGTGCGGCTCGGGGGCCGCTCCCAGCCGCGTCAGGAGCGGCAAGGGGGCGAAGCCCTTCGTGCGCACGCCGGCCATCAGCTCGTCGGCCAGGCGGTAGATGGGCTTGAGGTCGGCCTCGGACCCCTTGAAGAGCTGCCCCGTCGCATCCTGGACGACCCCGCAGGCGCGCGTGTACCAGTCGAGCAGGGTCTTGCGGCGCGTGAGCTTGGACTTGGACTCCACATCGTCGACCTCGGCCTCGACGACGTGGATGTGGCCGACGCCCGCTTTGGCGACGACCTCCATGGGGGGGGCGGGCTGGGGCTTCTTGGATTCTTCGTTGAGCGCCACGAAGAACTTGAGCAGGTCCTCGCGGGTGATCCCGCGCGCGATGGTCATGTATTCGACGCGGCAGTGCTGGAAGCGTTCGACCAGCATCTCGTTCTGGGCCGTCTCCTCGATGCTCATCGCCCCTTCGATGTAGAGCATCTCGTCCATGAAGCCGAAGCCGATGTCGTCGGCCTCGGTCAGCAGGGCCGAGACGCCCTCGTGCAGCCGGACGAGCACGGAGGTCACCTCGGCATGGGTCGGCGGATAGAGGCGGACGTTGTTGAAGGCGAAGTTCATCAGGCGCAGGCATTCGACGAAGTGCTTCCAGCGCTCGAGTCCGGCGCGCGACTTCCTAGCCCTTCTCGCCATGGAGCTCCTTGCGGACTTCCGCCAGCGAGCGCAGGGCCGCTTCGCGCAGGTCGCGGGGGGCGCCGGTGAACCGGCCGAAGAGGCCCTTCAGCCATTGGCTGAAGCTCTGGCGGGTTATCGACTCGAGGAAGACCTCGACCTCGGGGCTGGCCTGGCGGCTCAGCGTGGTGGCGATGGCGACCCGGGTCGTGTAGTCCTCGTTGGCGCCATATGCCGCCACGAGCAGCTTGCCCGCCTCGACGCCCTGCATCAGGGAGAGGGACATGGCCGCCAGCCTGGCTTCCTCGTGGAACTCTCCATCGCCGACGAAGGCGCCCAGGGCCAGGGCCGCCTGGATGCTGCCGGAGCGTCCCAGGGACCTCACCACCGCAGCCCGCACCTTCGGGTGGGGGTGGCGCAGCCGGGGGGCCGCCTTCTCGCTCAGCAGCGGGTAGGAGACCTCGTCGAGGATGGCCAGGGCCTGCAGGACGACGAAGTAGTCCTCGTCGGCGAGGGCTTCGGCCACCGCGCCGGCGCCCAGGCTGTGGGAGAGGGCGGCGAGCAGGGCCCCCAGAGCCTTCTGCGCGGCCTTGTCCGTGGTGCGGCGGAGCTCGTCGACCAGGAGCGGCATCACGGCCGGTCCCAGGGATAGCGCGAAGTCCCGGAGCTCCTCGGTGACGCCCGCCTCCGTGCCGCGCTCGCTGAGCCTGCGCACCATGCCCTCGGCCACGGCGGGGCGCGGCACGATGTCCTCGACCTGGGGCCGGAGCGCGCCGAGATAGGCGGCCCAGCGCTGGTCGGACGACTTGCTCCTCCATATACCGAACTCGGCGAGCAGGCCCTCGATGTGCCCCGCGCGCGACATGTCCTCAAGGAGGCGGAGGTAGGCCTGCAGCGCGAAGCGCGGCTGCCGTTCCCCGACCGGGTTGTCGAGCAGGGAGTGGACGGCCGAAAGCGCGTGGCGCGCCGAGGCCGCCGCATCGTGGGAGGCGTGACCGCCGAGGAAGGCCCGGTCGCCCAGGTCCAGGATCGAGAGCTGGGAGACCAGGGCGTCGCGCGTCCAGCGCGTGCGCCCTGCCAGGTCCGCGCGCAGGGCGTCCCAGCGCGCCCGGACCCGCGCGTCATAGAGGCTCCAGGGCACCTGCGCCTCGAGGTCTTCGATGGGGGTGAGGCCCTCGAGGGCCCCGTCATACAGGGTGGTCAGCTGGTCGGCCTCCCGGCTGGTCAGGCGCTCGTTCTGCCTGAGCAGCAGATGCAGGAAGTCCGGCAGGGAGCGCGCGGCCTCCAGGGCCGCGAGCTCCTCCTCGCTGAGCTGCCCGATCTTCTGGACGACCTCCTCTTCTTCGCCCGTGACGATGAAGCTCATGATGCTGATGACCTGGAGGCCGTCGATGCGGGTCTCGGCGATGGCCTTCTGCAGGTCCGTGAGGGTGCGCTTCTCGTCGGCTTTCCAGGTCAGGATGCGCATGAACTGCTCGAGCCCCTCCGGGCCCACGCGCGCGGTGAGCAGGACCTGGCCGATGCCCAGGGTGTGCAGGCTCACCGCGAAAGAGACCATTTCGGGGAGCTCCGTCAGGGGCTCGCCGTCGATCAGGACCTGCTTGGCCTTGATGTCGAACTGGATGTTGGGCTCGTCGCCGACCGCGAGGCGGAGCAGGCCGAGGACGCGCTCGACCACCTGGGCGATGAGGGTGTGCCCCGGCTTATAGAGGATGATGGTGCGCGATGACTTGACCAGGGCGGCGATGAAGGTCTCGATGGCCTCGCGGCGCTTGCGCGCCGTGGGGTCGCCGCTGGTCAGTCCTGCCATGGCTGGAGTGTAGCCTTCCCCCCCAAGGGCCGCAAGCCCGCCGGGGGCATTGTGTTAGAATCCCGCATGGCCCATACCGCCCGCATCCTCTGCTGCGACGTCATCACCGTCCCGCCGTCCGAGACGGTCCTCTCGGCATGCCGCCTGATGAGGGACAAGCGCGTCGGCTGCGTGCTGGTCGTCGAGGCGGGACGCCTGGTCGGGGTCTTCACCGAGAGGGACCTGCTCAACCGCGTCGTGCCCGCGGGCCTGGCGCCGGAGACGACCCTGGTCTCCGCCGTCATGACGCCGGACCCGGAGGCGGTCGAGGCGGACGCGCCCGTGGAGGATGTGTTCGCGCTCCTCTCAGGGCGCCGCTTCCGCCATGTCCCGATTGTCGAGCGGGGACGCGCGGTTGGGATCGTCAGCCTCTCGGACTTCTCGGGCATCCTCCGCGAGGTCTTCGCCGACGAGGCGTACCTGCGCTACTTCGCCGACTACTGCGAGCAGCGCCCCAGGAGCCGTTAGCCCGTGAGGCACGCCCTCTGCGCGCTGCTTCTGGCCTGCGCCCCCGCCGCGGCCTCCGACGTCTGGCTGAGCGACCTGGCGGCCGCCAAGAAGGCCGCGGCCGCGTCGGGAAAGCCCATCCTCGTGGACTTCCAGGCGGTCTGGTGCTATTCCTGCTACTTCATGGAGCAGAAGGTCCTGTCCAAGGACCCCTTCAAGGCGGCGGCGAAGGGCCTGGTGCTCGTCAAGCTCGACGTCGACACCGAGGAGGGCCTGGCCCTCAAGAAGAAGCTGCGCGCGGGCTTCCTGCCCTCCTATGTGCTGATGGACGCCTCCGAGCGCGAGCTGGGCCGCATCGTCGGCGAGCAGAACGAGGGGGACTTCCTCGCCCAGCTCGCCCGGCTGCTCGGGCCGTCGGTCCTCGACCCCGCGGCCCGGCTCACCGCCGCGCTCGACGCCAACGACCTCGACGGGGCGACGCGCGTACGCCGCGAGGCGCGCGGCGCGAAGGTCCCTCCGTCCGGCCCCGCCTGGGAGAAGGCCTCGGCGCGGCTCGACCTGGCGTCCGCGCTCAAGAGGGGCGAGCGGGCCGGGGCCGTCGCGGCGTTCCGCGCCCTGATGCGGCTGGGGGGCGGCTGCGAGCTCCCCTACCACCTCTTCCGGGCGTCCGATTCCCTCGACGCCGCTGCCGAAACGGAGCGGCGGGAGGCCCTGGAGGCGGCCCGCGGCCCGCTGGCGGGGCTGGCGGAGTCGCGCTTCTTCGGGCCGCCCGAGGAACGCTGCGCCGACGCCCGTTCCGTGCTCGAAGCGCCCCTGAGCGTCTACAAGCGCCTGGGGCTCAAGTCCGAGGAGACGGCCCTCCTCGAGCGCGTCCTCGCGGAGCTCGGAAAGCGGCTGAAGTCGGCGGGCGTGGGAGAGGATAGGAACCTCGACGACAACTATCGGTTCTTCCTCGCCCAGGCCGGGCGCAAGGAGGAACTCCGGGCCCACCTCGAGCGCCTGGTGGCGGCCTACCCCAACGACTACGTCTACTCCTACCGGCTGGCCGGGGTCCTGAAGGAAGCCGGCCGGACGGCCGACGCGCTGGCCTCGTCGCGGACGGCCTACAACCTGAGCTACGGCGCCAACCGCTCCGCCGTGGCCCGGCTGCGGGCGGAGCTGCTGGCGGCCGGCGGCGCGGCCGAAGAGGCGCGCGCCCTGCTCCGCCTGGAGCTGAAGGCCGCGAAGGGGCGGTTCCCGGACGAGGCGAAGGCCCTCGAAGCGCTCCTCAAGAAGCTCGGGGGATGAGCCGCCGGGGCTGGACCGTCTACATCGTCCGCTGCTCGGACGGTTCCTTCTACACGGGCGTGGCCAAGGATTTGCAGCGGCGCCTCGCCGCGCACAACTCCGGGCGCGGGGCGGCCTACACGCGCTCGCGCCGTCCGGTCGAGCTCCTGTGGCGGGCCGAAGGCTATGGGCGGGGCCGGGCGCTCTCGCGCGAGGCGCGCATCAAGGCCCTCACCCGCGCCGAGAAGGAAGCCCTCGTCCGCGCGCGCCGGGCCCAGCCTCCCGCATCCTGAGCGCGTAGGTCTTGACGCTTTCGACCTTCGCCTCTATAAATTGATAGACGGACGATTTCTCCGATGCGAGGAAGCGCCATGCCGAAGCGCCGCAAGACCGCCGCACCCAAGAAGGCCGGGAGTGCCGACGCCCTCGCGGCGCTCAAGCGGATAACGGGCGGCGCCCAGGAGCCCGACGTGGCCGTGATGAAGCGGGGCGGGGACGTGGAATCCCCCGACGACCCCCAGCTCAAGCGCATCTTCGACGACGCGGCCAAGTCGGAGGTCGTCGGCACCATCAAGTGGCTGGACGTCGAGTGCCCGCACTGCGGGGACACCTTCGAGGTCAGGGTCGACTCGTCCCAGGAGGGCCAGGACCTGGTGCAGGACTGCCAGTCCTGTTCGCGGAGCGTCACGCTCTCCGTCGAGGTCGAGGAAGGCGAAGTCTCCGTCGTCGCCTATCAGTGATCAGGGCGTAGGGACGGGGAACGTCACGGCCGGGAGCGGGGCCCCGCCTTCCTTCTTGGCCGGCTTGCCGCCCTCGGGGCCCTCATAGGCGGCCTGGGCGAGGGTGAACCGCGTCTCGAGGTCCGCCCGCCGGGAGGCCGTCCGCAGCGCGCGCTCCACCTTGCTGCGCCGCACCTGGGCCCCCTTCGCCACGGTGAGCATCATGAACCCGTCCTCGAACTCGAAGGACGCCTTCTCGACGCCCTCCAGCTTGAGGACCTCCTCGACGGAGGCCTTGGTGCACGCGTTGCAGAGGATTCCGCCGACGGAGAGCTTCCAGACCCCTTCCCTGAGGACCGTGGCCTCGGGGACGGCTTCGGGGGCGGGCTTGGCGGCGCGGGACGCCGCCGAGGCGGGCAGGCAGAGCAGGCCGGTCAGCAGCGCTGTCATCATCGCCTGAAAGGATACTACAATGAGCGCCATGAACGCCTATGCCCCGTCGCTGCCGACCCTGTCCGACGCCGTCTTCCCCGAGGCCGGCCGCCTCGTGCGCGCCTCCGAGGTGGCGGCGATGAGCCTCGTCATCGCGCTGGGGGCGCAGCTCCAGGTCCCCCTGCCCTTCTCTCCCGTCCCGATGACGGGCCAGACCTTCGGGGTCCTGATGGCGGGCATGCTCCTCGGCGCCCGCGGCGGCGCGCTGGCGGTGGCGGCGTACCTGACGGAAGGCCTCCTGGGCCTGCCCTTCTTCGCGGGCGGGGCCGCCGGCCCCCTCGTGTTCGCGGGGCCCAGCGGCGGGTACCTGATCGGCTTCCTGCCCGCCGCGTGGTTCGCCGGACTGCTGGCCGAGCAGGGCTGGGACCGGACGCCGGTGCGCGCGGCGGCCGCCATGCTGGCCGGCAGCGCGGCGATCTTCGCCTGCGGCGTGCTCGGGCTGGCGCGCTTCCTCCCGGCTTCCGAGCTGCTGCGGGCGGGGGTGCTGCCGTTCCTTCCCGGGGACGTCGTCAAGGCCGGCCTGGCCGCGGCGGCGCTACCCTGGGCTTGGCGCCTGGTCTCCAGGCGGCCTCTTCCTTAATTAAAGTCTCGTTCCGACTTATTGACAGGTTGGAGCCGTTCCGCTACACTTCCGGCGGGTCTGATTTTTTGCCTGTTTTTCAATGAAGAAAAGCACCTGGCTCGCTGACGCGCTCATCGGATTGGTCCTCACGGGCTTCGTGGCGGCTTCCTATCTCTTCCAGGGGGCCTTCCTCGAAGGCCTGGAGCTCAAGGCCTACGACGCCCGGGCCCAGTTCCGGGTAGACCTGGAGCCCTCCTCCGAGGTCGTCATCGTGGCCATCGACGACGAGTCGATCGCCCGCCTCGGCCGTTTCCCCTGGCCCCGCACGCGCCTGGCGGAGGCCCTGGACCGCCTGAAGGCGGCCGGCCCGCGCGTCATCGGGCTCGACATCCTCCTCACCGAGCCGGAGCGCAACCCCGCCGTCACCCAGCTCGAGGGCCTCAAGACCAGGTTCCAGGAGCTGCTGGCCTCCCGGCAGATCGTCCAGCGCGGGGTCGAGTTCGAAGCCGAGTTCGCGTCGATGGCGGAGAAGCTCGACACCGACAAGCATCTGCTCGCGGCCCTCACCACCGCCCAGATCGTGGTCCTGCCCATGTCCTTCCAGGAGGTGGGCGAAGCGCGGGGGGCGCGGCCTCCGGAGCTGCCGGTGGCGATGTCGAGCTCGGCCCTGGCCTCGCGGCAGTCGGCGGGCCTGGTCGACCGTACCGCCGAGGCCACCAAGGCCATCGTGCCGCTGCCGGAGTTCATCGCGGCGACCGCCGGGGTCGGCCACGTGAACATCTTCGTGGACATCGACGGGGCGGTACGTCGCGAGACCCTGGCCGTGAAGTACGGTTCCCAGTTCTTCCCTTCGTACGCGCTGCTGCTCGTCGCCCGTTCGCTGGGCCTCTCCCCTGAGGAGGTGGTCATCACGCCGGGCAAGACGATGCAGGTCGGCAAGATCGAGGTCCCGCTCGACGAGACCCAGTCGATGCTGGTCACCTACAGCGGCCCGGAGCGGACCTTCCGCTACTACCACTTCTACGAGCTGCTCGACGGCACACTGCAGCCCGAGACCTTTAAGGACAAGATCGTCATCGTCGGACCTTCGGCCCAGGGCGTCGGGGCGATGTACGTCACCCCGGTCTCGAAGGCCCTCCCTTCCGTCGAGTTCATCGCCAACGTGGTGGAGAACGTCCTCGACCGGAAGTTCCTGGGCAGGCCGGCCTGGGCCTTCAACGCCGAGATGGGGGCGATCCTCCTTGTCGGCCTGTTCGTCATGTTCGGCCTGCCCCGCCTGCGGGCGCTCGGCGGCGCGGCCGTGACCGTGCTGTTCCTGGGCGCCGTCCTGGGGTTCGGCTTCTGGACCTTCAAGGAGCGGGGCGAGTGGGTGAAGGTCGTCTATCCCGCCTTCCTGCTCGGGGCGGGCTACGTCGTCATCGTGACCAAGCGCTTCTTCACCACCGAGCGCGGCAAGGAGGCCGTCGAGGCCTCCCAGGTCGAGACTAACAAGATGCTCGGCCTCTCGTTCCAGGGCCAGGGGATGCTCGACCTGGCCTTCGACAAGTTCCGCCTGGTGCCCAAGGACCTCATCGACGACCAGTTCAAGGACACCCTCTATAACCTGTCCCTCGACTTCGAGCGCAAGCGCCAGTACGCGAAGGCGGTGCAGGTCTACAAGCACATCGAGGGCGTGGACCCCAAGTACAAGGACATCGCCGAGAAGATCAAGACCCTGTCGGCGGCGGCGGAAGGGGCGGTCTTCGGCGGGGTGGGCAAGCAGTCCAAGGAGGGCACCGTCATCGTCGCCGGCGGCGCCTCCAAGCCGACCCTGGGGCGCTACGAGATCGAGAAGGAGCTCGGCCGCGGGGCGATGGGCATCGTCTATCTCGGCAAGGACCCCAAGATCAACCGCCAGGTCGCCATCAAGACCCTGATGATGGACGAAGGCTCCTCCGAGGCGGAGGTCAAGGAGGTCAAGGAGCGCTTCTTCCGCGAGGCCGAGTCCGCCGGCACGCTGAACCATCCGGGCATCGTCCGGGTCTTCGACGCGGGCGAGGAGAACGACGTCTGCTACATCGCGATGGAGCTCCTCAGCGGCGAGGACCTGGTCAAGTTCACCAAGAAGGAGGCGCTGCTGGCCCCCGAGATGGCGATGGAGTACACGGCCAGGGTCGCGGACGCCCTGGACTACGCCCATCAGCAGGGCATCGTCCATCGCGACATCAAGCCAGCCAACATCATGCTGCTCAAGGACGGCTCGCTGCGCGTGACCGACTTCGGCATCGCCCGCATCCAGGCCTCCTCGAAGACCGCCACCGGCACCGTGATGGGGACGCCGTCCTACATGAGCCCCGAGCAGATCGCCGGGCGCAAGGTCGACGGCCGCTCGGACCTCTTCAGCCTGGGGGTCACCCTGTTCGAGCTCCTGACCGGCGAGAAGCCGTTCAAGGGCGGGGAGGGCATCGGGGCGCTGCTGTTCCAGATAGCGAACGACCCGGAGCCGGACATCCTCCAGGTCAACGCCGGGCTCCCGCCGCTCATCAAGAAGATCGTCTCCAAGGTCCTCGCCAAGAAGGTCGAGGACCGCTACCAGAAGGGCTCCGACCTCGCGCGGGACCTGCGCGTCTGCGCCGAGTCGGCCAAGGGCGGGGCGCCGGGCGTCCTCACTCCTGAAGAGATCGCCGGGTCGATCGCCATACCGGAGGCGGCCGCCGTGGAGCCGGTGCCCGTCGACACCGCCCCGATCCCGATCGAGCCCCCCGCCGCGACGCCCGAGTCGGGGCACCCGGTCTTCGGCGGCGCGGACCCGACGATGGCCGAGCCGGGCATCGAGCTGGGGCCGCGTCCGGGCCTGGGCGCCCCCGCGCC
Source organism: Elusimicrobiota bacterium (assembly GCA_016218495.1). Classification (GTDB taxonomy): domain Bacteria; phylum Elusimicrobiota; class Elusimicrobia; order UBA1565; family UBA1565; genus SCTT01. Next base: position 5,235 of record JACRDU010000082.1, on the reverse strand, counting down.
GTCCCCGGCCGTCCCAGGGATCGAGTTGGGGCCGCGCAGGGGGCTCGGCTCCTCGGGAGCCCCGCCGCCGCCTTCCTCGGGCATCGAGCTGGGGCCGCGCCCGGGCCTGGGCGCCCCGCCCCCGGCCCCCGAGCCGGCGGCTCCCCGCGCCTCCTTCTCCCCTGAAGAGGTGGCGGCCACCCTGCGCTTCGACCCGGGAGAAATCCAGCTTCCGGCTCCGGCGCCCGAGCCGGCGCCCGCCCAGGCCCCGACGGAGCCGGCGGCCCTCGACCCTATGGCGATCGTGGAATCGATCATGCCGCAGGTCGCGCCGCAATCCCTGGCCCCCGAGGACATCACCAACCCCAACCTCTCCGCCGAGCTGGCGAAGTTCCAGGCCGGACAGGCCTCCGCGCAGCAGGAGGCGGCCCCGTCCCCGCGCTCCGCGCCGATCGAACCGCCGTTCGACCCAGGGGAGACGATCAAGCTCTTCGACCCCAGGAAGCCCACATGACCCCCCTCGACATCGCAGGGAAGACCGACCCCGGGAAGGTCCGCGAGCGCAACGAAGACAGCATCTCGCTGGTCCCGGAGCTGGGCCTGCTGGTCGTCGCCGACGGGATGGGGGGCCACAACTCCGGGGAGGTCGCCAGCGGCCTGGCCGTAGACACCATCACGACCTTCGCCCGCGACTTCTTGGGGAAGGGCCGCAACGCGGTGCCCGAGGGGTCCGACGCCTCCCTTTCCGCGCGCGCCCGCCAGCTGACCCACTTCATCCAGAACGCGAACACGGTCATCTTCGAGAAGTCCCGGGCCTTCAAGAAGGACCAGGGGATGGGCACCACGGTCGTGGCGGCCTTGGCCGACGAGAAGTCCCTGACCGTGGCCCATGTCGGCGACAGCCGCCTCTATCTCCTGCGCGGGGGCCGCATCGAGCGCCTGACCGAGGACCATAGCCTGGTGCAGGACCAGGTACGCCACGGCCTCATCACCCCCGAGCAGGCGGAGAAGTCCCACCTGCAGAACATCCTGACCCGCGCGCTCGGGACCGAGGCGCAGGTCAGGGTCGACGTCTCCGACCACCCGGTCCTGCCGGGCGACGTGTATATGCTCTGTTCCGACGGCCTGACCAAGATGGTCACCGAGGCGGAGATGGCGGGCGTCCTGCTGCAGGCCCCGACCGCCGCCGCGGCCGTCGATACCCTGATCCGCATGGCCAACGAGGCCGGCGGGGTGGACAACGTGACCGTCGCCGTCGCCCGGGCCGACGCGGCTCCCAAGGGCGGCTGGCGCGGAATCGTCTCAAGGTTCCTCGGGGGATAGGGATGCCCAAGCTGCTCCTCAAATTCAACGCCGCGGTCATCAAGGAGATCCCTCTCGACAAGCCGGCAGTCACCGTGGGCCGCAAGGCCGACAACGACGTCGTCATCGACAATCCGGCCATCTCGGGCCACCACTGCAAGATCGTCCAGAAGGGCGACACCTATTATGTGGAGGACCTGGAATCGACCAACGGGACCTTCGTCAACGAGAAGCGGATCGTGAAGTCCGGGCTGCACGACCAGGACGTCGTCGGCGTGGCCAAGCACGCCCTGGTGTTCATCGACGACCGCCCCGCGCCGGAAGAGGCGGGGGGGGCCGACAAGACCATGGTCCTCGCCCCGGACAAGCAGGAGGCCCTGGCCAAGGCCGCGGCCGCCGCCAACGCCCCGTCCGCCAAGGCCGAGCCCGCCGGCTGGATGCGGGTGCTCAAGGGCGTGGTCGCCAAGAGCGAGTACGAGCTCAAGGGCATCTCGACCTACATCGGGAAGTCCGACCGGGTGCAGATTCCCATCGCCGACGGGGGGTTCTTCAACCGCGCTCCCGAGGTCGCCGCCTCGGTCCACAAGAAGGCCGAGGGCTGGGTGCTCAAGGCCGTCAAGGAAGGCTATCCCGTCTTGAACGGCCAGAAGGTGGCCGACACCGCTCCGCTCACCGATGGCGACATCATCGAGTGCGGCGGCACGACGCTGCAGTTCTTCCTGAAGTAGGGCGCCTTACTTTACGGCCGACAGGTAGCGGAGCAGGTCTCTGGACGAGATCATGCCGACCGCGCCGTCGTCGGAGACGACCGGCATGTGGCGGTAGCCGCCGACGGCCATCTGGTGGAAGGCGTGCGTGACCGGCTCGTCGGAGCGCAGCATCTCGGGGCGGGCGTGCATGATCTCCGAGACCTTGACCGCGGAAGGGTCCTTGAGGCCCGCCACGTCGCGCAGCAGGTCCCGCTCGGTCAGGATCCCCGCCACGCCCCCGGCCGTGGCGACGAGGACGCAGCCCACCTTCTCCTCGCGCATCATGCGCGCGGCGTCGGCGGCCGACGCGTCGGGGAGGACGGAGACCGCGGGGCGCGGGTTGAGGTCGGCCACCGTCCCCTGGCGCACGCGGCGGGCCAGGTCGCCCTCCGGCGCCCGCGGGCTGGGTGCCTGGATGGGGTGGGCGCAACCCGTGCAGAGCTCCTCGCCCGGGATGTTCTCCTTGTGGCAGTCAGGGCACTTCAAGCCTTGACCTCCCAGGTCTCCTTGCCGGCCAAGAGCTTCCCCAGGTCGTCGCCGCCGGGCTTCTGCGCGGCCTCGATCTGATGGTCGGTGAGCTGGTCGAAGGTGGCCTCAGAGACGGCGCGGAAGACCCCGACGGGGGTCGGGAACTCCGGGGGCTCGAGCTGGGTCAGCATGTAGGCGTACTGGGCCCCGGCCTTCTCGTGGTGGACGACAAGGTCGGCGGGCGGCTTGCCGGGCTCGAAGGTGACGACCTCCGGCTCCGCCCCGCGCATCCGGATGCCCTTGTCCCTGGCCTTGCCGTAGACCAACGGCTTGCCGTCTTCGAGCTTCAGGGTGAAGTCGTCGCGCGTGTCGCGGTTCTCCGCGTCGGCGAACGCCCCGTCGTTGAAGACGATGCAGTTCTGGTAGATCTCGACGAAGGCCGCGCCCTTGTGCTTGGCGGCGCGCTCGAGGACCATCGCGAGGTGGTTCACGTCGGCGTCCACCGAGCGCGCGACGAAGGTGGCCTCCGCCGCGATGGCGACGCGCAGCGGATAGAGCGGGCGGTCGATGCTCCCCATCGGCGAGGACTTGGTGACCTTGCCCTTCTCCGAGGTGGGAGAGTACTGGCCCTTCGTGAGCCCGTAGATCCTGTTGTTGAAGAGCAGGATCTTGAGGTCGACGTTGCGCCGCAGGGCGTGCAGGAGGTGGTTCCCGCCGATGGACAGCCCGTCGCCGTCCCCGGTCACCACCCAGACCTGCAGCTCCGGGTTGGCCAGCTTGACCCCGGTCGCGACGGCCGGGGCCCGGCCGTGGATGGAGTGGAAGCCGTAGGTGTTCATGTAGTACGGGAAGCGGCTCGAGCAGCCGATGCCCGAGACGATGACGAACTTCTCCTTGGGGATGCCGAGGGCGGGGAGGACCTTCTGGACCTGGGCGAGGATAGCGTAGTCGCCGCAGCCGGGGCACCAGCGCACCACCATGTCGGAGACGAAGTCCTTGCGGTCGAGCTTCACGGGGGTCGTCGTTGTCTCTGCCATGGCGGTCACTCCTTCCCGGCGAGGACGCTTTCGACCTTCGCCTTGATCTCGGAGATCTTGAAGGGCTGGCCCTTCATCTTGTGCAAGCCCACGGTCGGGAGCAGGTACTCCGCGCGCAGCAGCTTCTCGAGCTGGCCGAAGTTCATCTCGGCCACGATCACGCGCTTGTAGCGCTTGAGCACCGTCCCCAGGCCCGACGGGAACGGGTTGAGGTGGCGCAGGTGGAGCGACGCCACGCTCTTGCCGGCCTTCTGCATGTCGCCCACCGCGGAGGTGATGGCGCCGTAGGTCGAACCCCAGCCGACGACCAGCACGTCGGCCTTCTCGGGCCCCATGACCTGGGTCGGGGGGATCTCCTGGGCCATGCGCGCGACCTTCTCGGCGCGCAGGCGGCACATCAGCTCGTGGTTGTCGTTGTCGTAGCTGACCGCGCCCGTGATGTTCGCCTTCTCCAGGCCGCCGATGCGGTGTTCGTAGCCGGGGGTCCCGGGGACCACCCAGGGCCGCGCCAGCGTGCCCTCGTCGCGCTTGTAGGGCATGAAGGAGCCGGGCTCGCTCCCCGGAGCGTGGGAGACCTCGAAGCGGGGGAGGTCGGCCACGGCCGGGATCTTCCAGGGCTCCGAGCCGTTGGCCAGGTAGCCGTCCGTGAGCAGGATGACGGGGTGGCGGTACTTCATCGCCCAGCGGCAGGCCTCGATGGCCATCGTGAAGCAGTCGGCCGGGGTGGCGGCGGCGAGGACGGCCACCGGGGATTCCCCGTTGCGACCATGGACGGCCTGCAGCAGGTCGGCCTGCTCGGTCTTCGTGGGAAGGCCGGTCGAAGGCCCCCCGCGCTGCACGTTGACGATGACCAGCGGGAGCTCGGTCATGACGGCGAGGCCTATCGCCTCGGTCTTCAAGGCCAGCCCGGGCCCGGAGGTCGTGGTGACCGCCAGGTGGCCGGCGAAGGAGGCGCCGATGGCCGAGGCGATGGCGGCGATCTCGTCTTCCGCCTGGAAGGTCTTGACCCTGTAGCTCTTGTACTTGGAGAGGTTGTGCAGGATGTCGGAGGCCGGCGTGATGGGATAGCTGCCCAGGAACAGGGTGTGGTTCGAGAGCTTGCTCGCGGCGACGAGGCCCAGGGCGGCGGCCTCGTTGCCGGTGATGTTCCGGTAGCGGCCCGGGGCGATCGGGGCCTTCTTGACGCGGTAGGTGCGCGAGAAGATCTCGGTCGTCTCGGCGTAGGACCAGCCGGCTTCCAGCGCCTTGATGTTGGCTTCGACGAACAGCGGGTTCTTGGCGAACTTCTGGCGGATCCACGAGGCCGTGGTCTCGGAGGGGCGCTCGTAGAGCCAGTACATGATGCCCAGGGCGAAGAAGTTCTTGCAGCGGGAGACCTGCACCGGGGTCAGCCCCATGCCGGTCAGGGCCTTGTCGGTCAGGGTCGTCATCGGGACTTCGATGAGGCGGTAGGAGGACAGGCTGCCGTCCTCGAGGGGGCTGACGGCGATGTTCGCCTTCTTGAAGTTCAGGGCGGTGAAGGCGTCGGTGTTGACCAGGATGGTTCCGCCCAGCTCCAGGTCCTTGAGGTTCGCCTTGAGGGCGGCCGGGTTGAAGGCCACCAGCACCTGGGGCTGGTCGCCGGGGGTGAGCACGTCGCGCGACGAGAAGTGGATCTGGAAGCCGCTGACCCCGGGCAGGGTCCCAGCGGGGGCGCGGAT
>JACRDU010000017.1 GCA_016218495.1 Elusimicrobiota bacterium | reverse complement strand
TCCGGCGGCGGCGCGGGCACCAACGGCGGCCGGCCCGGCGAAGGCGGGGAGACGAAGAACCCGGGCGGCTCGAGCACGAAGGACAACAAGGCCCTGGGGGAGAATCTGGAGTTCCTGCGCCGGAAGATGGAGCAGGAGAAGGCGCTGGACCTCAAGTGGGCGAAGAAGAAGTACGACGAGCTCGAACGCAAGAAGATGATCGAGCAGACTTTGGTGCAGACGGCGCAGCAGGCGTTCCTCAAGGTCCTCGACAAGCTGCTCGAGGGCAAGAAGGACGGCGGCGGCTCGGGCGGAGGGTCGGGGGGAGGGTCGGGCGGGGGCGGGGAGAAGCCTCCGACGAAGCCGGAGCCGGCCAACAACACGGCGGAGATGCCGGGGGGAGTGACTCGGGGTACCATCGGTGCCCCTAGCGGTGACGGATCGGTCAGCGGGCCGGCCGTTCCCGCGCTCGGCCAGGCTCAAGCGCGCCGTGGCGACTTCTCCACGAACATCAAGGGATTGGACGCAGTCAAGGCGAGTCTGCAGCCTCCGCCACTTCCCACTCCTCCTCCGGGGGGGAAGCCGGACCCTAACATGGTCAAGATTCGCGACGCATATATCCGGGCCCAACAGGCGGTGGATGCGGCCCAGAAGGACTTAGGGGAAGTCGAAAAGGATATTGCCGCCGCCCAGCAGAAGGTGGAGGAACTCAACACCCAGGTCGACAAATCCAATGGTTTGAATCAGACCGAGGGAGTCGCAAAGCTTTCCGAAGCTAAGACGAAAATCGGCGATTTCGTGGATAGCATGACGGCGGGTAGTTCGGCCAAAACCGATCCGCCGAAGGTAACAGGGAAACTGAAGGGGGTCGAGGAAATCCTTCTGGCGGTTGAGAGCTCCGCCAACAAGCGGGTCGAAGCAATGGGGCAACCCTTCCAATCGCAGCTCTTTGACATCAGTGAGAGCCTTACGGAGCCCCATGGAGCCATCGGCGAAGCGAAATCTAATGCCGTCGCGTCCCTCAATGCCGAATTGGGGAACATCAACGCAGCGATTGAGGCGGCCGGGGACGGGATGGGCAATGCTCCTGCTTTGCAGGAGGCGGCACGGAACGCGAAACAGAAGATTGACGATGCCATCGCGAGCGTGCGGAACGTCGGCACCTACGGCGAGAATTCTCTGAACGCGACTGAGGGGGCGTTGCAACAGACCCATAAGGCGTCTGAGGCCGATGCATTGGCATCACAGTCAATGAGGACGGGCGCGGAAGCTCTGAAGACAGGTCTTTATAAGACTGCGGAGAAGGCAAAAACGGATGTGGAGGCCCAGGCTAAGGTCCACGCGGAAGCCTCCGATAACCCGGGTCGCAAGGTTGCCGCCGACGCCGCCCAAAAAGTCATCACCTCTGCCAAGACGGCGGTGACCAGCGAGAAGGTTCCGCAGGAGCAGCAGACCGCACTGGTCAACGCCCGCAATGAATTGAAGTAGCGTCTAGCGCCGTACGACGGGAGGGGGGAGTTCCGACCCCTCCCGTCTGTATTTCCGGGGCTCGATGCGCTTGACCTTCATGCGCACCTTGGCGGTGGGCAGCCCCGTGTCGCCGCCGGGCGTGACGGCCTCCACGGCCGGGACGGACCAGGGCTGTGCCTTCCGCCCGCCCATGAACGAGAGTTTCGGCCAAAGGAAGAAGAGGATGACGGCCGCGAAGAAGAGCAGGGCGGCGAAGGCGACGCGCCGCGGGCCGGCATGTTTGTCGGAATGCTGCACGCCCTGATTATATACGGAAAGTCGAATGGAAAGTGATTCTGCAAAATTACGCTGAGTTCATGCCGCAGGTTCCTCGGCGGACGATAGCCCCCTGGCGAAACCGGGCTGGACCGGATATACTTTGGAAGTGACTCTTTCAGGGTACATAGCGGCCGCGCTGGCGTCGAGCAAATACCGTCTTCTCGAAGACGGCACCATTTACGCTGAGATTCCCGGGTTCCAGGGTGTCTGGGCTCAGAATCGGTCCCTCGACCGCTGCCGCACCGAGCTGCAGGAAGTCCTCGAAGAGTGGATTCTCCTGAAACTTCGCGATGGGGATGCTCTTCCGCGAGTGAAGGGAAAGTCGCTGCGCATCCCCCACGCCGTCGGTGCTTAACCCGGTCAGCCGCAGGGAACTCATTGCGAAGCTGCGAGAGTTCGGATTTACCGGGCCTTTTGGGGGCGGGAAGCATTCCTTCATGGTGAAGGGTACGCTCAAGCTCCGCATTCCCAACCCGCACGCGAAAGACATCGGAGTGCCGCTCTTGAGAGAACTCCTGCGCCAAGCTGGGATTGTGCCGACAGCCTGGCAATAAGGCGCATTCGATCCCGCCGTTCTCAAAGACTGTCGTCGCCCTTGCCGGAAAACATCATAGGACCCAGGGCCCAGGGGGCCAAGGGACCTAGGCCGCTGGACTACTATAAGGAATCCGGCTACTATCCGGTTATGCCGCCGACCGGGCTGTTTCGCGCCTTCCTGGCGCTGTCGCTCGTCGTCGCTCCGCTGCTCCCTTCATATGCCGAGGACGCTCCCCCGGAGCCGACGCGCGAGGGCGTGCGCTACAGCAAGCATTGGGCCGAGTTGGTCGAGAAGTACGGCGGAGTCGAGAAGATTCCGGCCGAGGCCATGTTCGCCCCCACCCTCTTCGACCCGTCTAACCCGAACCGCATCGTAGGGTACGGCGAGAAGGGCAGCCTCGTCCCCTTCTTCAACCGCACCGTCACCACCCTGCGCAACTGGGACAAGGAGCGGCAGTTCACCCACCCCGAATACTCCGAGTTCCAGACTCTTCTCAAAGGGCAAGACGGCGCCATGCGCGACCTGCTCAAGGACAACCCCCAACTGCGCAATCTCATGTGGGAGGCCGGGCGTCCGGGGGGCGACGCCCAGCTCAAGCGCCTGCTCGACGGGTACGCTGAAGCCAAGAAGGCCGGGGCGGGCCTGACCCTGAAGGACTACCTCAAGGGCCTCGACACCAAGGCCGTGACGGCCATCCTCATGGGCGACAAGGTCACGGAGAAGGACAAGGACAAGGCCGAACCTTCAGGCAAGCCCAAGGCGGGGGCGCCCAAGGCCGGGGACCAGGCGGGCAAGGTCGCCGGCGACGTCCTCGCCTCGGTGGGCTTCGACGGGGCACAGGCCTACGGCATCCCCGGAGACCGCCATGTCTACCAGGACGCGGCGGGGAACACCATTTCCCTCTCCGTGACCACCCGGCGCATGCCCGACGGCACCTTCGAGGACGTCATCCACGTCGTCAACATCAACAACCGGGCCGCGCCCCAAGGCGCCACCTTCTCCCTGCGCGGCGATTTCGACAAGCTGCAGGCCGGCGTGCCGGTCTCCATCGGGGGGGTGTCCCTCACGCTGAAGCTCTCGGCCAACGGCGACGACCATTCCATCTCGATGCAAGGGGAGAAGGGGCCCTTCACGAACCTCAAGGAGCCCCGTGAGGCGCCGATGAGCCTCTCCGAGCTCTACGCCTACCGCGCCGCGCGGGTCTACAGCTATGGCCGCGTCGTCGAGATCGGGGGCAAGGAATACTATGTGTCCCCGGAGACCTATTCCGCGCTCGAGGGGGCGCCGGAGTCGGCCAAGTTCGTCGGCTACGGGCAGTTCACCTACTGGCCCAAGGACAGGCTGGACAAGGTCTTCGCCGCCGACCCCGCGAAGGGGCGCGACGAGGTCGACCCGCAGACCGTGGACCTCAAGGCCCTGGACTTCAAGGGCGCCGGCTTCATGGGGCCCCGCGACATCCGTCCCGAGCTGACGGCCACCGTCATCCGCCGGGAGGGCGCGCAGGACATCGCCTATCCGCGCGTCTCCATGGGCAAGGACTCCCAGGGGCGCTGGTGGGACGCCGTGCTCAAGGACGGGCAGTACGCCGTGGAGCAGGGGACCGAGCCCAAGCCCGGCTCTCCGGGCTTCCCCACGCCGCCCGAGGAAGAGCGGCGCCTGGGCCGCTTCGGCCAAGGCGTCCCGTCCGATTGGGCCGCCGTGATGAACCGCCGCAACGAGCCGCTCGTCCCGGCGCCCGGCTTCCCCGTCCCGCAGGGCGGGACCCCCGGCGTGGCGGCCTATGTCGGCCAAGCGGGGGACGTCATCTACATCCGCTCCAGCTTCAAGGACGCCGCCGGCACCATCTGGACCTCCGGCCCCCAGGAGGCTTTCGCCCTCAAGCCCGGCGTCCCCAACCGTCCGCCGCTGCCCCAGGCCCAGCTCAGGCCGGCGCCGTTCGTCACCGACGTCCCCATCGGGCCGGTGCTGAGCTCGATGGTGCATGTCTTCGACGGCGGTAAATCCGGGTACATGGTGTTCGAGACCCGGGCCAGCCTGGAGACCGACAAGTACGTCCCCATCGGAATCCCGGTCATATGGGGCGACAAGTTCGCCACCCCGCAGGCCGCCTTCGACTACCACCGTGAGCACCCCACCGAGGGGCTCGACTACCTCAAGGCCGGAGGGACCCCGTGAGCGCACCCCGCTGCCTGCGTGCCGTGATGGCCTTGAGCCTGCTTTTCCCCGGGGTGCCCGCCCGGGCCGAAACGCCCGACGAGTCCCGGGCCAACCGCGCGGCCATCGACGCGTATTGGGAGGGGCTCAAGGCCAAGGCCCCCGAGGGCAAGATGGAGCTGCTCACCGGAGCCCAGGTCTTCGACCCGGCCTTCGTGGCCACGCTCAAGACCGACGACCAGCGCTATTATCACGACTTCAAGGCGCGCGTCTGGATGAAGTCGACCGTGGACAAGCGCGATGTCTCCAGCGACGCGGAACGCGAGCTCAAGAACCTCTTCGCGGACAGCCGCGGCAAGGACGGCAACGGCGCCAACCAGGCCATGAAGGGGAATCCCGCCGTCCGTGAGCTCCTGTGGAACGCGGCGCAGGGCGGCCCCGGCGGAGAGGCCCAGCGCAAGCGCCTGCTCGAAGCCTACGCCGAGGCGAAGAAGGCGAACGCGGAGCTGACTCTGAAGGACTTCCTCAAAGGCCTCGACGCGGACAAGGTCCTCGCCATCCTGGCCCCCGACAAGGTCAAGGAGAAGGACCCCGCCGAGCCGGAGAAGACCGCCCCCGGCAAGGCTCCCGACGCGTCGCGCAAGGCCGCCGAGAAGGAGCGCAAGTCCGGGGCGCCGGGCGATGTGCTGGCCTCGGTGGGCTTCGACGGGGCCCAGGCCTACGGCGTGCCCGGCGACCGCCATGTCTACCAGGACGGGGCCGGCAACACGGTCTCGTTGTCCATCTCCTCGCGCCGGATGCCCGACGGCACGCTGGAGGACGTCGTCCATGTCGTCAACATCAACAACCGGGCCGCTCCCCATGGGGCCACCTTCTCCCTGCGCTCGGACATCGACAAGCTCCAGGCCGGGGTGCCGGTGACCATCGGGGGAGTCTCCTTCTCCCTCAAGCTCACCGCCAACGGCGACGACCACGCCATCTCGATGGAGGGCGGCAGCGGCCCGTTCCTGAACCTCAAGGCCGAGCGCGAGCCTCCTATGACCGTGTCCCAGCTCTATGCCTACCGCGCCGCCCGGGTCTTCAGCTACGGTCGCGTGGTGGAGATCGGCGGCCGGGAGTACTATGTCGCCCCTGAGACCTATTCGCAGCTGGAGGGGCAGGGCGAGGCGGCCAAGTTCGTGGGCTACGGGCAGTTCTCCTACTGGCCCAAGGACCAGCTCGATAAGGTCTTCGCCGCCGACCCCAAGACCGGACGCGACGAGGTGGACCCCCAGACCTTCGACTTCAAGACCCTCGACCTGGCGGGTTCCGGGTTCATGGGGGTGCGCGGCATCCGTCCCGGCATGGTGGCCACGGTCATACGCCGCGAGGGCGCCCAGGACGTGGCCGCGCCCCGTGCCTCCCTCGGCCAGGACCAGAACGGCCAGTGGTGGGACGCCGTGCTCAAGGACGGCCAGTACGTCATCGAGAAAGGCCAGCCTCCGCCCCAGCCGGGGACCGGCGGGCCGACCGGGACGCCGGGCCAGCAGGTGCCTCCCGAAGGCCTGTCGCTGGCGGACGGCCGGAAATACGTCCCGAACGGCCCGCTGGCGGAACGGCTGAACTCCCTGCTGGCCGGGGCGGCCAAGTCGCGCATCCGCTTCCTGGAGAACCCCAACGAGGCCAAGCGCGACCAGCGCGTGCTGCTGGTCGTGGACAACCGCATCGATTCCATCGGCTTCCTGCCGTATTTCGGCGCCGAAGCGCAGCCGCCCTCCAGCGTGACCGGAGAGGACATCCGGGAAGGGCGCTTCCTCGAGACCCAGACGAACAAGGGCAAGGAGTGGGTCGACCTCGAAGTCGCCACGGCGCGCGGGGTTGTGGAGGCCGTCGGGAAGGTCGGCAGCTTCGCCGAAGGCAAGGGCTTCACCAACGTCCAGAACCCCGCGGTGCTCCGCCTCGCGCTGGCGGCGGCGAACTACTCGGCCGCGGACGCCCAGACCATCATCGACCGGCTCACCGCGGCGCGCGCCAAGCAGGGCGGCGCTCCCATCGTCGTGGAAGGTCCCATGGGGGGCAAGACGGAGCCCATAAAGGTCTACTTCACCCTCCCCAGCGGGGAGAAGGTCGAGCAGACCATCTGGCCCACGCTCTCCGAGCCGGGAAAATCCGCCGCCCCGGGAGTGGGCTCCGGCTACACCCTCGACCCGGCGGGCGCGAACGGCGGGGGGACTTCCATCTCCGTGGGGTTCCCCGACGAGCGCGAGCTGGCGAAGGACCGCCAGAAGGTCGGCCGGGTGGGCGCTTCCCCGGGAGAACACGGCGCCGCTCTCTATACCGTTAAGAAGGACGGGGCCGACCTCTACTACCTGGCCTACACGGTCAAGAGCGCGGGGGGAAAGCCCCGGCAGATGCCGCTGGTCCTGGCGTTCGACTCCTCGACCAAGCAGCGCGTGGCGCTGCCGCCGGCCGGTGCCGTCACCTATTCGGGGATCGACCTTGCCGGGCCGATGCCCGACGAGAGCGAACTGCTGGCCGGGCCTTTCATCTCCACGGACGGCAAGTCGGGCTATATCGGGCTCTTCAGCAAGACCGCCGGGAAGCGCTTCGAACGCTGCCTCGGGGTCGCGGCCTATTGGGGGACGGAATTCCGTACCGCCAAGCAGGCCGTCGACCACGCCAACAGCCAATAGGCCCCGTCGCGGCCCCCGGCAAGAATATTGCTATATTCAGGGAGCGCCATTCCGCCGCCATGTCTGTTTCCGACGATATAGAACGTCTGCTCAAGATGAGGACCGTAGCGGTGGTCGGCTGCTCGCCCGACCCCAAGCGGCCCTCGAACCAGATCGCGCGCTACCTCATAGAGGTCGGGTACCGCGTCATCCCGGTCAACCCCAACTGCGCCGAGGTGCTGGGCGAGAAATGCTACCCCGACCTGGCCTCGGTCCCCGAGCCCATAGAGGTCGTCAACGTCTTTCGCCGCTCAGATGAGGCGGCCGCCGTGGTGCACGCCGCCGTGAAGGTGGGGGCGAAGGGCGTATGGCTGCAGGACGGCCTCCGGGTCCCCGAGGCCGAGGCGGAGGCCCGGCGGAACGGCCTGACCGTGGTGGCCGACGACTGCATCATGCGCCAGCATCTGAGCCGATTCGGACGATAGAGCCAGGAGGATCCGTGACAACCAAGACCCCGATCAAGGCCGAGCCGATGACCGTCGAACAGAAGGAGGCCCTCGAGGCGAACGCCTGGCGCCAGGCTATGGCCCAGCTCGACCGCGCCGCCGCGAAGCTCGGGATGGAGCAGTTCCTGGTGGAGAGGCTGCGCCACTGCAAGCGCATCCTGACCGTGTCGGTCCCGGTGGTGATGGACGACGGCTCTCTGAAGGTCTTCGAGGGCTACCGGGTCCACCACAACACCGACCGCGGCCCGGCCAAGGGCGGCATACGCTACCACCACGCCGTCTCTCTCGATGAAGTGAAGGCCTTGGCCTTCTGGATGACGATGAAATGCGCCGTCGTCGAGCTCCCCTACGGCGGGGCCAAGGGCGGCGTCATCTGCGACCCCCGAAAGATGTCCCAGGCGGAGCTCCAGCGCATGACCCGGCGCTTCACCTCCGAGATCGCCTTCTTCATCGGCCCGGACCGGGACATCCCGGCCCCGGACGTCAACACCAACCCGCAGACGATGTCGTGGATCATGGACACCTACTCGCACCTGGTGGGCAAGGCTACGCCCGGCGTCGTCACCGGCAAGCCCATCGAGATCGGCGGGTCGCGCGGCCGCGTCGAGGCGACCGGGCGGGGCGTCTTCTACATCGCCCGGGAACTCTCGCAGGTGGAGGGGTTCGACCTGCGCCAGAAGACCGTGGCCGTCCAGGGCTTCGGGAACGTGGGGATGAACGCGGCCCGGATCTTCTCCGAGCACGGCGTGAAGGTCGTGGGGGTCAGCGACGTCTCCGGCGGGCTCTATGACAAGAAGGGCCTCGACATCGAGGCCATCATCAAGTGGCAGAAGGCGCACGGCGGGCTCATCGCCGGTTATCCCGAGGCGGAGGCCGTGCCGGTGGACAAGTTCGTCGAGGTCGTCTGCGACATCCTCATCCCGGCGGCCATGGAAAACGAGATAACCCAGCGCAACGCCCCGAAGATCCAGGCGAAGTACATCATCGAGGGCGCCAACGGCCCGACGTCGACGGAGGCGGACGCCATCCTCCGCGAGCGCGGCATCATGGTCGTCCCCGACATCCTGGCCAACGCGGGCGGCGTGACGGTCAGCTACTTCGAGTGGGTGCAGGACATCCAGGCCTACTTCTGGAACGAGAAGGAGATCAACGCCAAGCTGCAGGAGATCATGGCCCGCAGCTTCGCCGAGATCTACGAAATCCACAAGAAGGAGAAGGTGGACATGCGCCTGGCGGCGTTCATGCTGGGCCTGCGGCGCCTGGGCGCCGCGGTGCGCCTGCGCGGCGTGTTCCCCTGAAGATCCTGGTCGCCCCGAACGCGTTCAAGGGCTGTCTCGGCGCCGCCGAGGCGGCCCTTGCGCTTGCCTCCGGGCTGCGCGGCGCCCGTCTGGACCTCATGCCCGTGGCCGACGGAGGCGACGGCCTCATCGACGTCCTGCTGGCCCGCCGCGGGGGCCGGCGCGTACGGAAGACCGTCGTCGGCCCTCTGGGGGAGACGCGCACCGCGGAGTATGCCCTGCTCGCCGACGGGCGTACCGCGGTCATCGAGATGGCGCGGGCCTCGGGGATAGCGGGCATCCCGAGGGGGGCCCTCGACCCGCTGGGCGCCACCTCGTTGGGCACCGGCGAGCTCATCGCCGACGCTTTGCGCCGCGGACGGCGCCGCATCCTCGTCGGCCTGGGCGGCAGCGCCTCCAGCGACGGCGGCGCCGGCATGGCGCGGGCGCTGGGCGCCCGCCTCCTCGACGAGCGGGGTCGAGAGCTGCCGCCCGGGGCGGCGGCGCTCGTGCGCCTGGCCCGGGTGGACACCGCGGGCCTGCGCCGCCGCCTGCGGGGCGTGCGCGTCATCGCCATCTGCGATGTGAGCAATCCCCTCCTCGGCCGCAACGGCTCCGCGCGGGTGTACGGCCCCCAAAAAGGGGCCTCCGCGGCCCAGGTCCGCGTACTCGAGAGGGCCATGTCCCGCTGGGCCGCGGTCCTCGAACGCGACCTCGGGGTCGCGGTCGCAGGCCTTCCCGGGGCCGGAGCGGCGGGGGGGCTGGGCTCCGGGCTCCGGGCCTGCCTGGGGGCTCGGCTGGTGGCGGGCTCGCAATGGGTCCTCAAAGAGCTGGGGGCAGGGGCCCGCGTACGGCGTTCCGACTTCGTCGTCACCGGCGAAGGGACGGTGGACGCTTCCAGCTTCTTCGGCAAGGCCCCGCTCGAGCTGACGCTCATGGCGCGGCGAGCCGGCCGGCCGGCCGGCCTCGTCTGCGGGCGGCTCGCTCCGGGGCTCTCCGGCCGCCTGAAGAGGGCCGGGGTCGGGGCCGTCGAGGCGA
The DNA here is from genome assembly GCA_016218495.1 of Elusimicrobiota bacterium. GTDB lineage: Bacteria > Elusimicrobiota > Elusimicrobia > UBA1565 > UBA1565 > SCTT01. The sequence continues at coordinate 23,247 of JACRDU010000017.1, read as the reverse complement.
TCGCGCTGGCCGGAGAGCCGCTGTCTCGCTCCATCGGCGAGACGCGGCGGCGCCTGCCGGGGGCGGCGGCGCGCCTGGCGCGGGCCCTATCCGCGCTCCTCGCGCTGGCCGTGCTGCCCGCGGCGGCTTCCTGGCCTGGATCGCTCTCCTCGGCCGACGAGCTGTATTTCCAACGCGACCAGGCGGGGGCCCTGGAGCGTTCGAATGCGATGCTGGAAGCGGCCCTGAAGGCCGAACCGGACGACGCCCAAGCCCTCTGGCGCCATGCCCGGGGCCTCGTGCGCGCGGGGGAGCGGGCCCCAAACAGGGGCGAGGCCGTAAGCTATTACGAGCGCGCGGAGGCCGCGGCGCTCCGGTCGGTCTCCCTGTCTTCAGGGAGCGCCGACGCCTGGTTCACGGCCGGGTTCGCGATGGGCCGCCGCGGCGAGGCCCGCGGCATGATGAACTCGCTGTTCATCATCAAGCCCCTGCGCCGCGACATGGAGGCGGCGCTCAGGCTCGCTCCCTGCCATGCCGGGGCGCACCATCTGCTCGGCGAGCTCTTCTGGCAGCTGCCGGGCTTCGTCGGCGGCTCGAAGAAGGAGGCCCTGAAGCACCTCGAGGCGGCCCTGGCCTGCGACCCGTCCTACACCGCGCCCTATCCGACCTTGGCCGAGGTCTACCTCAAGCTGGGGCGCAAGGCCGAGGCGTCGGCCCTCGTGGAGCGCATCAAGAGGGTCGAGCGGCCCGCGGACCCGGCCGAATACCGCGACAACATCGCCGACCTCGAGAAGACCGTCCTCACTTCACGATAGACAGGGCCGAGAGCATCTCGTCGGGGCGGTGGCATTTCTCCAGCGCCGCCTCGCGCGACACCAGCTTCTTCGCGGCCAGGCGCAGGATGGACTTGTCCATGTTGACCATCCCGAGCTTCCCCGCGGCCTCGATGGCCCCGTAGATCTGGGGGGTCTTCCCTTCGCGGATGGCGCTCTCGATGGCGGGGTTCATGAGCATGACCTCGCGCGCCGCGATGAGGCCGCTGCCGTCGGCCAGGGGCAGCAGGATTTGGGAGACGGCCGCCTTGAGGGTGGCCGCCAGCCTCAGCTGGGTCTGGCGGTGGCGCTCGGGGGGGAACATGGTGACGATCCGCTCCACGGTCTGCATCGACTCGGTGGTGGGCAGGGTGGCGAAGACCAGCGGACCGGACTCGGCCAGGTGCAGCGCGGCGTCGGCCGTGTCCCGGTCCCGGATCTCGCCGACCAGCACCACGTCGGCGCTCTGCTTGAGCACGGACTTGAGCGCGGTGGCATAGGTCTTGGCATGCGTGCCCATCTCGCGTTGGCAGATGAGGGCGCTCCTCGGGGCGAAGTAGTACTCGATGAGGTCCTCGATCGTGACGATATGGACGTCGCGGGTCTTGTTGATCTGCTCGATGAGGCAGGCCAGCAGGGTCGACTTGCCCGAGCCCATCCCGCCGGTCACCAGCACGAGGCCGCGGGCCAGCGCGGCCAGGTTCGTGACGGCCTCCGGCAGATGCAGCTCCTCGGGGGTCGGGATGGTCGGCGGGATGACGCGCGCCACGGCATGGAGCCCTTTGACCTGGGTGCTGATGTTCATGCGGAAGCGCGCCAGCTGCGAGAGGGTCATGGTGCAGTCGAGCTCGAGGTTCTCCTGGAGGATGCGGCGCTGCTCCTCGTAGAGGCTCGACAGCAGCACCCGCGCCACCTCCCGGGCGTCCATGGCCGCGAAGCCCTGGAGGGCGCAGAAGGCGCCCGCGCGCTTGATCATCGGGGGCTGGTCGACCGCGATGAAGATGTCGGAGGCCTTCTGCTCCACGGCGGCCTTCAGGATGTCGGTTAGTTCTGCCATAGGGCAGTTTGGCAACCTGGGGAGTGCATTTCAAGCGCGCCCGTCAGGGAGGGGCGCCGGACCCCTGGCAAAACCGTTATTGAAGAGCTACAACTTCCCTCGCCGTTTCCGGGAGGGAGCATGAGGAAGAAATCCGGCCGCGCGGGCGTAGCCGTCCTGGTCGGGACCCGCAAGGGCGCCTTCATCCTGCGCGCCGACGCGGCGCGCCGGCGCTGGCGCATCGAGGGCCCGCACTTCCTGGGCTGCATCGTCCACCACCTCGTCCTCGACCCGCGCGACGGCCGGACCCTCCTCGCCGCCTGCCGCACGGGGCACCTGGGGCCCACCGTCTACCGGTCGACCAACATGGGCCGGACTTGGACCGAGGCGAAGCGGCCTCCCGCCTTCCGCAAGGCCGCCGAAGGGGGGAAGGGCCGGGCCGTCGACCATGTCTTCTGGCTGACCCCCGGGCACGCCGCCCAGAAGGGCGTCTGGTACGCGGGCACCTCCCCGCAGGGCCTGGTCCGCTCCGACGACTCGGGGGCGACCTGGACCGGCGTAGGAGGCTTCAACGACAGCCCCGACCTGACGAAATGGGTCGGCGGCGCGCAGGACCTGACGCCCGACGGCGGGAAGACCCACTCGGTGCTGGTCGACCCGCGCGACCCCGCCCACCTCTACCTGGGGCTGTCGGCCGGCGGCTTCTTCGAGAGCCTCGATTCCGGCGCCTCGTGGCGCCGCCTCAACAAGGGCTGCGACCGGGTCTTCCCGTCCGCCGACCCGGACGAAGGGCACGACCCGCACTGCGTGCGCCTGCATCCCGCCGCCCCGGACCGGCTCTACATGCAGAACCACTGCGGCATCTACCGCATCGACCGGCCCTCGGACGCGTGGTCGCGCGTCGGACGCCGGATGCCCAAGGCCGTCGGCGACATCGGCTTCCCGATGACGCTGCACCCGCGCGACCCCGACACCGCCTGGGTGTTCCCGATGGACGGCGGCTCGGTTTGGCCGCGCGTCAGCCCCGACGGCAGGCCGGCCGCCTACCGCACCCGCGACGGCGGCCGCTCCTGGCAGCGCCAGGACCGCGGCCTGCCGCGCGAGCAGGCCTGGTTCACCGTCAAGCGCCAGGCGATGTGCGCCGACGACGCCGACCCCGTGGGGGTCTACTTCGGGACGACCTCGGGCGAGGTCTGGGCCAGCTCCGACGAGGGCGCCGGCTGGCGCTGCCTCGCGGCGCACCTGCCCCACATCTACTCGGTGGAGACGGGGCGCGTCTGAGGGGTGGATGAAGGTCCGCATCCCTTCGCCGCTCTACGGCTACACCGCCAAGCGCGCCGTCGTCGAAGCCGACGGCGCGACGCTGGAGGCCGTGACCCGCAGCCTGGACCGCTCCTTCCCCGGCCTGCGCTTCCGGGTCGTCGACGAGCAGGACCGCATCCGGCCCCACATCAAGTTCTTCGTCAACGGCGTCCAGGCCGCCGCGCTGTCGGCCCGGGTCGGGCCCGCGGACGAAGTGGCCATCGTGCAGGCCTTCAGCGGCGGCTAGCGGCCGCTCAGCGTTTGGCGGGCGTGAAGGGCGTCGCGACGGTCTCCGGAGAGAGGCCGGCCGCGTACCAATCCTTGGAGAGGGTGTAGCCCCGCTCCCGCCCGCCCGGCGCGGAGAAGACGAACTCCACCTTCGCGTCGCCTTCGGCTTCGAGCAGGGAGCGCAGCGCGGCGCGGTCGAGCCCCTGGGCCGGGGAACCGGCCAGGCTGCTCAGGCGCATCCCCGCCGTGATGCCCGCCTTGGCGGCCGGGGACCCTTCGGAGACCTCTTGGACGGACACGGCGTCCCCGTCGCGGTGCAGGCGCAGCCCGAACCCCCGCCTCCAGGAAACGCCGCGCTTGAGCCTCAGGGTCTCCGACCGGGGGCCGCCCTGCCGGGTGACGCGCAGCACGCAGTCGGTCCCGGGTGCCCCGTACAGCGCGCCCAGGGCGGCGCTGAAGTCGAGCCGGGCGGCGGCGTTGGATTCGATGGAATAGACGCGGTCCCCGGCTTTGAGCCCGGCGCGCTCGGCCGAGCGCCCGGACGCGACCAAGGTCACTTCGAGGGCGCGCACGTCCGCCTCCCTGACCTCCTTGACCCAGAGGCCGGGCCCGGCCCGGAAGTAGGAGGGCGGCTCGGTGAGCAGCAGCGGGGACAGCAGCCGCAGCTGGACGTTCCAGCTCGGGCCCAGGGCGGTCCGGGTCTCGTTGCCGGGGGCGGTGACGATGGTCCCGCCGGGGGTGACCCTGACGAAGTCGCCGCTGCCCGCCGCCGAGGCGGGCAGGGCCGAGAGCGGATAGGTCCGGCCGCCCGCCAGGGCGATCTTATAGGCATGCAGCCGGACGGCCCGGGCGGGGCCGTCGTCGCTCGCCGATACGGCCTCGAGCCAGACCTTGCTCCCGGGCGCGACGGCGAGGAAATCCAGCTTCCGGTCGGCGGCCAGCGGGGCGGAGGTCTCGGCCTCGACCACATCCCCCGGGCGCAGGTCGGAGGGCAGTCCTTTGGGGAACCTGACCCAGAGGCGCTCTCCGGCGGCCAGCTCGAGGGACGGGTAGGAAAGGGCCGCTATGGGCTTGTCGGTCGCGGCCGCGTCGAGGTAGGACTGCCGCGCGGCCTGCTCTTTGGGGTTCAGCTCGGCCAGGTCGCGGGCCGGCGCGCGTTCGGCGGAGACGAAGGGGGTCTCCAGAGCCACGGCCCTGCCGTCGCGCAGGACGCTGGCCCACAGGCGCTCTGCCGGCTTCCAGGCGGAGACCGTCTTCGCGGCGTCCGGCCCGGAGGAGACGGCGGCGGCGCCGAGATGGGTCAGGACATCTCCGTTCTGAAGCCCCAGGCCGCCCAGGGACCCGGAGGCCGGGGCGTCGAGCACCACGGCCGCGCCCCGAGAAACGTCGAGGGAAAGAGGAGCCTCGCCGCCGGCGGCGGATTCCCGCGCGTGCTCCGGTTCCGGGCTCGGCCGGGGGCGTTCCAGGGCCGGCCGCGGGGACTGGGTCGCGGGGGCCGTTCCTTTAGGAAGTCCCCGGCGCGGCTTGCGGGCCGCCCAAGCGGGGAGGGAGACCGCGCATACGACGCCGGCGATTAGGAGGCGCTTCATTGCTCCTCCCCGGCGGAGCGGGGCGCCTGGACGCTGTCGGCGGCCCCCCGCTCGACATTGAGCTGCGCCTGGCGCTCATCCCAGTCGTGCCTGGCTTCGGCCATCGCCGGCCCGGCTGGGTCGGCAGGCAAAGACACCGCCGCCCCGAGCGGCCCGAGGGCGACCCCCGAGGCGGCCGCCAGCTCATCGGCCTTGGAAAGGGCCGAGTTCCAGCAGCGCTGGTCGGAGAGCGAGCGAAGCGCCGTGGAGAGGGGCTGCAGGGCCCTCAAGGCCGCGCGGGGATTGCCTTCCGCCAGGCGACGCCGGGCGTTGGAGAGCTCCGCTTCGACGGCGTCCGAAAGGCCTTTGGCCGCCGCGGCCCGGGGCAGGTCGCTGAGCCGGATGGCCGCATGCTCCCGTTCGATCTCGCCGCACCGCGCTTCGGGGTCGGAGTCGAGCAGGGCGAGGACCGAAGCGTAGAGCGCGGCGGCCTCCTCGGACTTGCAGGAGGCTTCCCGGTCTTTGGCGCGCGCGACGCCTGCCCGGAAGGACTCCTGCAGGCTGCGGCGGGATTCCGTGATAGCGGCCAGGTCCGCCAGTTCTGCGCCCACTCCCGCCTGGTCGCAGCCGGCGGGGAGGGACGCCAGGAGCTTGAGGGCCCGCTCGGCGCGGTCGGTCCGGTACTCGCAGCGTTCCTTGGTGGCGAAGAGGCGGGCTCCGTCGAGGGATTCATCGAGCTCCTTCTTCCGGTCCTTCCATCCCGCCACCGTGCGCAGGGCGGCGCGCGCGTCGGCGGCGAGCTGAACGGGGGCCTTCTTGGAGGAGGCCCCGGCCTGCTCGAGGACCGCCTTCCAGGCTCGCTCGGCGTCTTCGAAACGGCAGGAAAGGCCGAGCCACTGGGCCTCGGCGGAGGCCCTCTGCAGGCGGTCGAGGGAGTCCGAGACCTCGACCGTCTGCGCGAGCTCGACCGGCGCGGCTCCTTCGGCGTGGAGCGTCAAACGGTAGGAGAGGCTGCCGGACCTGGGGAGCTCCGCCTCGACGCTGACCGTGAAGGGCCCTCCGTTGGAGCGGGAATGGGCGGCCCGGGAGACGACCGAGAGGCCCCGGACGGGGTCTTCGAGGACCAGGACCTCGGCTACGTTCACCGAGCGTCCCTGAGGGAGGCCGTCGACCCAGTAGGCTGCGCTGAAGACGGCCTTGTCGCCCGGTTCCAGCGGAGGGTCGCCGGCTCCCCTCACATGGACCTCGTGGGCGCTCAGGCGCAGGGAGGAGGGAGGTTCGGATTCCGCGAGGACCTCCCTGACCTGCGCCGTGAGGCCGGCGGCGGCGGAAAGGGCGGCCGCGGCGGTGCGGGCGTCCTCCAGGGGCGCCTTCGCCGCCGCGGCGCGGTCGGCCCGGGACAATCGGTCGCGGGCGGCTTCGGCCTGCTCGAGGACCGCCTGGTCGCGGAGGTAGCGCCCGAGGAGGGCCTTCAGGTCGTCGTTTGGCTGTCCGGCGCCCAGCGATGCGCTCAGGGCCGGTTCGAGGTCCGCAGCGCCCGAGGCGGCGGCCCAAGCCTTCAGATGGGCCGCCGCGTCCGGCGCCGCCCCCGGCGCGGCCAGGGCGCGCCGGAAGAGGTCGAGGGCGCCGGCGTCGGCCGCCGCTCCGCCCAGGTCCGCGTGGGTCCGTCGGGCCAGTTCACGCCCCCAAGGGGTCCTGAAGAGCGAGCCGGTCTTGGCCAGGAGGCCGCGGCGCTCGCCCAGCGCCCGCGCCGCTTCGGCCCGACGCGCCGCAGCGGCCAGCGCGTCGCGAAGAGGCGCGGACCAGAGGCCGCCTTCCGGGAGCGCGAGCAGTTCCGCGAAGGAATCCGACGGGTCGGCCGGTTCCCTCCCCTTGCGCAATTGGTCGAAGGCGGCGAAGAACTCCACGAGCCGGGGCGCGTACTTCTCCGCCCTTTCGAGCAGGGGCCATGAAACGGCGAGCAGCCGGTCAGGGTTGTCGGCGGTCACGATGAGACCGCTGCGTTCCAGGGCGGGCAGGGACTTCCTTCCCGCCGCTCCAAGCAGGGTGGCATAGGCCTTGACCTGGGGGTCGGCGGCGCGCGCGGGCAGCGCAGAAGCGGCAAAAAGGGCTGAGAGCGATAGGATAGTCAGCATGGTTGGGTATGTTTACACCCGGACCGGCTGGTTGTCAATGAGCCGGGTGTTTCCGATCCAGGCCGCCGCGAGGAGACGCAGCTTCCCCTGGAGGGCGGGCGGAGGCAGCAGCGTCCCCTCGTCCACCAGGACCAGATAATCGCGGCGGAACAAGCGTTCGCGGGCCAGCTCGGCCCGCGCGGCCCGCACGACGGAGGCGGGGCCGGCCCCCCGACGGCGCGCTTCGCGCGCGCCCGCGCGGAGGGCCGCGTGCAGGGCCGGCGCGGCGCGGCGTTCTTCCTCAGACAGGTAGGCGTTCCGGCTCGACAGGGCCAGGCCGTCCGGGGCCCGGACCAGCCGGCAGCCGACCACGTCCACGCCCAGGTCCAGGTCTACGGCCAGCCGGCGCAGGATGCTCAGCTGCTGGAAGTCCTTCTCGCCGAGATAGAGCGCGTGGGGCCGCACCTGGTTGAGGAGCTTGAGGACCACGGTGGCCACTCCGCGGAAATGTCCCGGGCGGCTGGCGCCGCAATGCAGCTCCGAGAGGCCCTCGACCTCGACCCGGGTCCGGAAGCCCGGCGCGTACATCGATTCCGGGCTGGGGTGATAGAGGGCCGCGGCGCCCTCGCGGCGGCAGACGGCCGCGTCGGCGGCGAACGGGCGCGGGTAGCGGGAGAGGTCCTCCTTGGGGCCGAACTGGAGCGGGTTGACGAAGATGGAGACGACGACGCGGTCGTTCTCTGCGACGGCCCGGCGGATCAGCGAGGCGTGTCCTTCGTGCAGGGCCCCCATGGTCGGCACGAACCCGACCCGGAGCCCGCGCCCGCGCCAGGCTCCGACCTCCTTCGAGATGCGGCTCGGGACGGCGGTGACGAGCATCATAACCCCCGGGCGAAGAATTCGCGCACGCGTCGTTCGTATTCGGACTCGGCGGCCTCCTGACAGCGCCCATGGGTCCCTTCGGGGACCACCCAGAGCTCCTTAGGGGAGGGGGAGGCTTCGTATACGGCCCTGACCTGGTCGAGCGGCATCAGTTCGTCCTTCTCGCCGGCGATGAAGAGGAGCGGGATGGCGGGCATCTTCGGGGCATGCAGGCCGGGGCTGTAGGGTTCGGGGTCCTCCCCGACGCGCCAGCGGATGATGACCAAGGTCAACCAAACGAACGGGAAGTAGGGCAGGCGGTAGGCGTTCGTCGAGAATTGGCGGATGACCCGGTTGAAGGAGCGGAAGGGGGATTCCAGCAGGGCGCAGCGGAACCCGCCGTGGACGGCCAAGCCGCGGATGGCCATCGCGGCCCCCATCGACAGGCCGAGCAGGCCCAGGCGGCGGGTCCAGGCGGGGTGGTTGGCCTGGAACCACTGCAGCGCCGCCGTGAAGTCCCGGGCTTCGAGGCAGCCGATGGTGGAAAGGTCCCCTCCGCTCTCTCCGTGATGGCGGCTGTCGAAGAGGAAGAGGTTGTAGTCCCGGGCCAGGAAATGAAAGCGGCGCAGCAGGTCCCCCTTGTTGTCGCCCCAGCCGTGGCAGAGCATGATGGTCTTGTCGGTCTCGACGGCGGCGGGGATGACCCAGCCGACCAGAGCGGTCCCGTCGAGGGAGGGGAAGCGCACGCGCTCGTAGGGCAGGGAGAACTGCTCGGGGAAAACGGCGTTGGGGAGCATCCGCGGCGGGTTGAAGACCACGCTCGAGCCCCACCAGCAGGCCGCGAAGACGCCCGCGGTCAGGGCGACGGCGGCCAGGGCGAGCCAGGCCGGCACGGCTCAGGGGCGCTTGGCCCGGGCGGCCGGAGCCTTCGCAGGGTAGGACTGGTCCGGGCCGGGGAAGGCGGAGGAGCGGACGTCCGAGGTCCAGTTCTTCAAAGCTTCGAGCATCACGGGACGGAGGTCTGCATAGCGCTTGACGAAGCGGGGCGGGGGGGCCTCGCCCAGGCCCAGCAGGTCGTCGACGACGAGTATCTGGCCGTCGCAGGAGGACCCGGCTCCGATGCCGATGGTCGGGATGGAGAGCTTCCGGGTGACCTCCCGGGCCAGGTCCTCCGGGACGCACTCGAGGACCAAGGCGAAGACCCCGGCCCCTTCCAGGATGCGCGCGTCGGTGACGATCTTCTCCGCGTCCTGCGGACGTCGTCCCTGGACCTTGAACCCCCCCAGCCTGTTGACGGCCTGGGGGGTCAGCCCGAGGTGTCCCATGACCGGGATGTTCACCCGGAGGAGCTCCTTGACCACGGGGGCGACCTCGATGCCGCCCTCCACCTTGACCGCTTCGGCGCCGCCCTCTTTGATCAGGCGCCCGGCGTTGCGCAGGGCCTCGCGGTGGTCGAGCTCATATGAGAGGTAGGGCATGTCGGCCACGAGCAGGGACCGGGACAGGCCGCGGCGGACGGCCTTCACATGATGGAGGATCTCGTCGACCGTGACGGGGATGGTGTTGGCGTAGCCCAGCTTGACGTTGGCGACGGAGTCCCCGACCAAGGTCACGTCGACCTCCGCCTCGTCGAGCAGGCGGGCCGTGGGCGCGTCGTAGGCGGTCAGGGCGGTGATGCGCTCGCCTTTGCGCTTCATCTCCGCCAGGGCGGTCGTCGTGACCTTGTTCATGGGTGTAAGGGCCCGAAGCGCCATTGTACATCTTCGTCCCCGCGGCGGCCAGCGGCCCGGCGGCCGCCCAGCTCGGCGCGTGGGACCGTCACGAACGGGCGCCGGCCGGCCAGCGGGTGGGGGATGCGCAGCAGGCGGGCCGCAATGCGCCGGGAGCCGTACGAGAGGATGTCGATGTCCAGCGGCCGGGGGCCCCAGCGCGGCCCCGGACGCCGGCCGGCGCGGGCTTCGAGGCGTTTGAGCTCCACGAGCAGCGCCAGCGGCTTGAGTCCGGTGCGCGCCAGGACGACGGCGTTCAGGTACGGGCCCTGGCGGCCCGGACCCACGGGCGCGGTTTCGTAGACGCCGGAGGCGCGCAGGACGGCGGTCAAGGGGAGGCGGTGGATCTCCCGGACGGCCCGGCGCAGACGGCCGAGGCGCGCGCCCTGGTTCGAGCCGAGGGCCAGGACGACCCGGGCGCGGGTCAACGCCGGACCTGCCGGGCGGCGCGCAGCCATTCCCGGCACAGGGCCCACAGGGCCAGGGCGATGAGGGCGGCCGCGGCGAGGTTGGCCGTCCATCCTTCGAAGGCGCCCTTCTCCCAGGGCCCCTCGTAGCCGAGCTGCGCGGCCGTGGCCCGGCCGAAGAGGACCCGGCCTGCGGCCCAGGCCTTGCTCTGCAGCCCGCCCTCGAAAACGAAGGCCGTCCACAGGGCCCAATAGAGGGCGCCGGCGGCGGCCAGGAAAGAGACGAGGACGCCGCCGATGTGCGCGGGGTCGTAGGCGGGGGTCCCCTCCGGCTCCTCGTCGTCGAAGGCCTGAACGGCAGTCCTGATGCGGTCCAGCGTCTCGCGCAGGCTCATCTGTCCAGGAGGTTCCGCATGCCGTAGAAGCCCGGACGCCGGCCCGCCGTCCATATGGCGGCCGACAGCGCTCCGCGGGCGAAGACCTCGCGCGAATGCGCCCGGTGGACGAGCTCCAGACGTTCGCCGGGGCCGGCTAGGACGACGGTATGGTCGCCGGCCACGTCCCCGACCCTGAGGCTCACCGTCTCGGGGGAGGCTCCTCCCGCGCGCAGGCTCTCGGCCAGGCGCTTGGCGCTGCCCGAGGGGGCGTCCTTCTTCGCGCCGTGGTGCACGTCGATGACGGCCGCCCCGTAGCCCGGCAAGGCCGCGGCGGCCCGGTGTGCGAGTTCGAACAGGAGGTTCATCCCGGGGCTCATGTTCGGCGCCCAGAAGACGGGGATCCGGCGCGCCAGGCCGCGCAGGCGCCGCATCTGGCCCGCGTCGAGGGCCGTCGTGCCGCTGACCACCGGGACCCGGGCCTTCGCGGCTGCGGCGGCGGCCTGCAGGGCGGGCGCCGGGAGGCTGAAATCGACCAGGACGTCGGCCTCGCCAAGAAAATCCCGCAGCGCGGAAGGGCCGCCGCTGGGGAAGCCCAGCCCCGGGGCCGGTCCCCGGCCCACTCCCCCGATGACGCAGAAGCGGGGGTCGGCCTGGGCGGCGGCCGCCACCGCCCGGCCCATGCGGCCGCCGGCTCCGGACAGCACGATCCTCAAGGGTCGCTTCATGGCGCGATTATATCGTATCGCGGGATGTTACGCGGCGGTCCCATGTCCTGGGTCTTGCGGCCGGTACGGTGCCCGTTTATCGTATCATCGGTTCCCGATGGAAGACGAGCGTATGCCAGACGCCGAGCCGAATCCGGCCGGGGCCGTCCCGTCCCGTCCCCCGCGCCTCGGAGAGCTCATCTCCGAGGTCGTCCGCGACTTGTTCTCGCAGCATTTCGAGGGCCTGTTCGTCATCATCACTCTGCTCGTCCTGGGCGCCATCCTCCACTTCATCGACCAGAAGCTCTCCCTGCTCGACCTCTATTTCCTCCCGGTCCTGGTCGCCGGGGTCTTCATGGACGCGCGCCGGGCCGTGCTGGGAGGCCTGCTGGCCATCGCCTGGGTCTCGTTCTTCGTCGTCATCGACCCGACGGCCTTCTCCCAGGAGATGGGCCCGCGGGGGCTCTATCTGCACCTGCTGAGCTGGGGGTCCCTGCTGGTCCTGACGGGGGCCATCGTCGGCCGGATGGCCGAGCGCCTGCAGGAGCGCTACCGCAGCGCGGCCGCGGCGCTGGCGGAGACCGCCCGCCTCAAGGCCGACCTCGACAAGGTCAACCAGCGCCTCGAGGAGAAGAACCTGGCCCTCGAGGTGACCAAGAGCAAGGTGGAATCGGTGCTCTACGCCTCGATGGACCCGCATGTCGCCAAGCTGATAATCGACCGGCGCCTGCGCAACGAGAAGCGTTCGCTGTCGGTGCTCTTCGCCGACCTGGCGGAGTTCACGCGTTCGACCGAGGAACGCCCCCCGGAGAGCGTCATCGAGGACCTGAACCGCCTGTTCTCGGAGATGGAGCCGGCCATCGCGCGCTTCCGCGGCCATGTCGACAAATATCTGGGCGACGGGCTGATGGTGGAGTTCGGGGTGCCCCTGCCCACCGAGAACCATTCGCTCTATGCCGTGATGGCGGCGGTGGCCATGCAGAAGCGCATGTCGGAACGGCGCTTCCCTTGGAAGATGCGCATCGGGGTCGCCACCGGCCACTCCCTGGTCGGCCTGGTCGGCTCCGACTCCCGCAAGAACTACACCGCCATCGGCGACGCCGTCAACATGGCCTCCCGCCTGCAGTCGCTCTGCCCGCAGGGCGCGGTCTGCATCGACGAGGCCACGCACGAGGCGGTGAAGCGCTTCTTCCGCACGCGCCGCGTGCGCGACGGCATGTCGACCGTGGAGTCGAGCCAGCTCGAGGCGCGGCTCGAGCTGGTGGCCGACATGATGTCGGGGGCTCCGACCGCGAAGGGGGCTCTGGAGGCCGCCGACCTGGCCAGCCGCCTGGGCGACATGAGCGCCGCGCTCAAGTGGCACCGCCGGGCCCTGGAGCTCGACCCGAGCCTGCGCCAGCCCATCGAGAGGGCCATCAGCGCGGCGCTGCTCACCGGACCGGAGCGGGACGTCCAGGTCAAGGGGAAACGCGACCGCCAGGCCGTATTCGAGGTCCTCGGCCTGCGCGACCCCGTCGAGGACCTCCAGCGCGTGCCTCCGGCGGCGGTGGAGGTGTTCCGGAAGTACTCGAAGGAGCTCTGGCTGGCCGAGGAGCACGTCCTGGCCGTCGAAATCGGGGCGGGCTCCGTCGGGCACGGCCCCGTCACGGCGGCGCTGTGCGGGGCGCTGGGAGCCGCCGCGGGGCTCGATGACCGGGCCTGCAAGGAGGTCTTCATCTCCGGCTACCTGCACGACATCGGCAAGAAGAACATCCCCGACTTCCTGCGCGCTCGCGAGGACCGATTCGACGAACTGCCCCCGGTCGACCAGGAGATGCTCCGCGGACACGTCTTGGAAGCGGAGAAGGTCATCGCCGAATGGGGCCTGCCGCGCTCGCCCGACGTCATCGAAGCCATCAGCCAGCACCACGAGCGCCTCGACGGGTCCGGCTACCCGCGCGGGCTCTCGGGCGACAAGGTCTCGCTCTTGGGCCGGATAGTCGCCATCGCCGACAGCTATGAGGACCTCACCGGCTGGCACTTCCGCCGCGAGCCGCTGACGGCCCGCGCGGCCCTGGCCGAGCTTCGGCGCGAGGCGGAGCTGGGGAAGATCGACGGCCCGCTCCTCGAGCGCTTCGCCGGCATCCTGGCCCCGCTGCTTTGACCCGCCCCCCCCAAGCGCTATAATAGCGCCGATGTTCTTCGAGGGCGCTGAAAAGAAGGCCGAGCTGGTCGTCAGGCCGGGGTCGCCGTCCCTGCGCGGCCTGGGCAGGCCCTTCTGGGACGAGGTGATCACGGCCGCGCGGGCCAAGATCCTCTCGACCTTGTCCACGCCGGAATGCGAGGCCCACCTCCTCAGCGAATCGAGCCTCTTCATCTGGGACGACCGGGTCCTCCTCATCACCTGCGGACAGACCACCTTGGCCCCGGCCGTCCTCAAGATCGTCGAGCGGGTCGGCGCGGACGCCGTCGAGGCGCTCATCTATGAGCGCAAGGACCAGATCTTCCCCGAGTACCAGCCCACCAACTTCCTCGAGGACGCCCGCCTCCTGGGCCGCGTCCTGCCCGGCAAGGCCTTCCGCTTCGGCGAGGAGGACGAGCACCACGTCTGCCTGTTCCACCTCGACCGGCGCTTCCGGCCCGGCTCGCGGGACGTCACCCTGGAGATCCTCATGCACGGGCTCGACGAGCGCGCTCGGGCGGTCTTCTTCCGCGGGCCCCAGCACACGCTCGACTTCATCCATAAGGAGACGGGGGTGGGGGCCATCCTCGAGGGCTTCGCCGTCGACGACCACGTCTTCGAGCCGGCCGGCTACTCGTTGAACGCCCTCAAGGGGGGGGAATACTACACCATCCACGTGACGCCCCAGGCGGTGGGGTCGTACGTCAGCTTCGAGACCAACCATTTCTTCAATGTGGACCTCGACCGCGTGGTCACCCGCGTGCTCGACCTGTTCAAGCCCGCCTCCGTCGACGTCCTGGCCTTCTCGAGCAAGCTGGACCCGGTCTCCGTCCCGAAGCCCTACCTGCCCCGGCGCTCCGTCGTCGACCGGCTCGACTGCGGCTACGGCGTGCAGTTCCTGAGCTTCTTCCGGCCCCAGTCCCGCCCGGCGAAGGCCGAGGCCCTCGTCATACCCGAGCGGGAGCTGCGCCCGGCATGACCTCCGCCCTTCCGGCCGAGCGCTGGGTCGAGGAGATCCAGGACGGCGCCTACGGGATGAAGTGGCGGGTGAAGGACGTCCTATTCCAGGGCAAAAGCGCCTTCCAGTCCGTCGAGGTGGTCGAGACCGTCAGCCACGGCCGGATGCTGCTTATCGACGGGCTGCTGATGACGTCCGAGCGCGACGAGTTCGTCTATCACGAGATGATCGCGCACGTCCCGCTGACGCTGCACCCGGCGCCCCGGCGCGTGCTGGTCATCGGAGGCGGGGACGGCGGGACGGTGCGCGAGGCCCTCAAGCATCCGACGGTGGAGACGGTGGTCCTCGTCGAGATCGACGGGATGGTGGTGGACGCCGCGCGGCGCTTCCTGCCCGGGACCGCCTCGGCGCTGGAGGACAAGAGGGTCGAGGTCCGCATCGAGGACGGCGTCAAGTACATGGCCGCCCCGGGCGAGCCCTTCGACGCGGTGCTGGTCGACTCCACCGACCCCTTCGGGGCCGCCGCCCCGCTCTTCGGCCCGGCGTTCTACGCGGACGTGAAGCGCCGGCTGACCGCGGAGGGCCTCGTCGTCGCCCAGGCGGAGAACCCCTTCTACAAGCTCGACGAGCAGCGCGGCCTCCTTAGAGTGGTGCGCGGGGCGTTCGGCTCCGCCTCTTTGTACAACTACCACAACCTGACCTACCCGGGGGGCCTCTGGTCCTTCGCGGCGGCCTCCAAGCGCCCCCGCGACCTGAGCGTCCCCGACGAGGCGCGGGTCGCGGCCCTGCAGCCGCGGCTGCGCTATTACAACGCGGGAATCCACCGCGCCGCTTTCGCTCTGCCCGAATTCATGAAACGCGGGCTGGTCGCCGATTGATATAATCGGGACGCTGTCGAGCCCGTAGCTCAGGGGTAGAGCACGCGCCTTTTAAGCGTGGGGCCGTGGGTTCGAATCCCACCGGGCTCAGATTTTGGCCTCCATCGTCTAACGGTTAGGACGCCGCCCTTTCAAGGCGGTAATAGGGGTTCGATTCCCCTTGGAGGTACCAATCCCCATGCGAATAGGCCGCCCCGGAGGACGCCGGCGCGCGCCTCACGCGTCGGCGAAGCGCAGGCCGGCAGGACTCACGAGGTCCCAATCCTCGGCCACCGCTACGGGTTCCCGGCCGCCGCTGAGGGAGACCACCTGCCCCCGGGCCCAGTTCGGGTGGGCGATGCTCTTGAGGGACGGGAGGCTCCGCGCCTGGGGCCGGCCCATCTTGATTTCCACGGGGAAACACCGCCCGGACGCCTCGACGAGGAGGTCGATCTCCTGTCCGTCCCTGGTTCTCCAGAAGGAGAATTCCACCTCGCGCAATCGGTGCCGGAAGCGGCGCAGAATCTGGCCGAAGACGTGCGATTCGAAAGCAGCCCCCCCCATGGGACCTAGCCGAAGGGATTCCGGAGTCCTCCAGCCGGCCAAGTGCGCGGCCAGTCCGGCGTCGATGAAGTGGAGTTTCGGGCTCTTGATGAGACGCTTGTTCCGGTTGGTGTGGAAGGGTTCCACGAGCCTGATGAGAAAGCTGTCCTCGAGAAGGCCAAGCCAGTCTTTCGCCGTCGCGGGCGAGACGCCGGCGTCTTTGGCCAGCGCGTCGTAATTGACGATCTGGGCCGTGCGCAGCGCGCACATCTTGAGGAAGATCTCGAACTCCCTGCGTTTCTCGATCCGGAGGAGCTCGCGTACATCCCGCTCGATATAGGTCTGGACGTAGCTGGAGAGATAGAGCTCCCGGGCCGCGGCATCCTCGACCCCGCGCAGCTTCGGGAAGGAACTCTCCGCCAAGCGCCGGAAATACCCTGCGGGGTCCTCGCCGCCCCGTCCCTTCTCCTCATCGGAGAGGCCGAAGAGGTTGATGATTGCGGCCCGGCCGGCCAACGTCTCCGTTACCCCTTCCATGACGGCGAAGTTCTGCGAACCGGTCAGCCACACGGCCCCGGGGGCGGCAGCCCGGTCCGCGATGCGCTTGATCGGGCTGAGCAACTGAGGGGCGTATTGGATCTCGTCGATGAGGAACGGGGGGGTGACCCCGCGCATGAAAAGCTCGGGGTCCTGGTTGGCGCGGGCCCGGACATCCAGGTCGTCTAAGTCGATGGCGCGGCGACCGGCCGTGGCGCACCGGTTCAGAAGGGAGCTCTTGCCGACCTGTCGCGGGCCGAGGAGGAGCCAGACGGGGAACAAATCCAGGGCCCTGCCTGGCCTCTTGAGGAGGGGTTCTAGAGTCCTCGGCGTCCAATGGATTGGCATATCTGAAGTATACTTCAGAATTGCCATAAACGCCAGAAGGTATTCCCCCGCAGGCGTTCGATTCCCCGGCGGCTTTGCACTTTGTAGGATGGGCGACATGAGGAAAACCTGGCCGGAGGCCCTGCGGGCAACCCCGCGGAAGCCGTTGGAGGAAGTCCATGAATGAGAGGGAACGCCTCCTCCTGCGGCTTCTGGCCGGAGTGCTCTCTCTGGCCGCCCTGTATTCCGCAGTCCGTTTCGGGGTCCCCGAATACCGGAGGCGCACCCTGGGGTCCGTCACTCATGAGGAGATGACGCGCTGCGCCGCCGCGGCCGACTGCGTCGCGGTCGGGTGCGAAGCCGGCTGTTCCGGCTGCGGCGGGATCTCCTACGATGAAATCGTCAATCGGAGGTTCGAGGGGGCGTGGTACTACCAGAAGCGCTGCGCTCCGCCGGGGGAGTGGAGCGTCAGTCCGATGGTCTGCTGCACGGCCGGCGAGATCGTCTGTTCCCAAGGGCGGTGCGGGTACAGGCTCTCGGAGAGCACGAATCCCCATCTGGCCGCCGCCGCGCCTGAAAGCGGGGCTTCGCCGGTTTCAGACCACTATGATTTCCGCCATCCCATGGTGCGCTTCCACCTCATTGGCATGCGGCCGGGGGCTGTTCGCTTCGGCCCGGCCTGCCGCCTCCACCGAGAAGGGGGGGCCTTGCGCCTTGAACCGGTCGCCGCAACGCTCGATGGACTGGTTCGCTCGCCCCCATCGGACGAATATGGGCCCGAGCACCACAATGTCTTGAACTGTTCCGTGACCGAGGGACTGCAGCCTGGGCGCGTCGAGGTGCGTTACCCTCAAGGCACCCGGTTGTTCGTGGTCTCGGCTGCCGAGCAGTGCGGGGCGCAGGACATCCGTGCGTTCGGTCTGGGGCGGGCGGTCTTCGGCTTTGCATGGAATGGATACCAGTGCGGCCGGCTCATAGGCGCGGGCGTTCGCGGTGCCGAGCGCGAGAGCCGGTTCCGCTCCATGGAGGAGTGCCAACTGGCTTATGAGGGTTGCGTCTTGACGAAATTGGACGGCCCGGACGCGGACCGGCCCCCTGCTGGTCCCTAAGCCGCCGACGCTCAGCGGCTGAGCCGGCCCCGGGGCAGGACGCCCTTCACCTCGGCCCGCCCGAAGTCCCAGCCCAGGCTGAGCTGGTGCGCCAGCCCCAGGGCCCCGTACGGGGCCATGGCGTAATCGACCCGCATCGCGCCCCACTCCAGCCCGAAGCCGCCCGTCACCCCCAGCCCGGCGTCGTTGCGGCCGTTGTAGCCTAGGCGCAGCGCCACGCCTTCGACGAGGGGCAGGCCGAGGCCCGCCTGCAGGATCAGACGGCCGTTCTCGTCGTGGTTGGCGTCGGCCAGCAGCACCATCGGCCGCCCGAGGAGGCCGAAGCCCAGCGCCGAGCCCCAGCGGATGTTCAGCGGCAGCGACTCCCGCTCGGACTCGAAGCGCGTCTGCGGGCCGGCGTTCTGCACCGCCACCCCGACGCGCAGTAGCGGCTCTTCGAGGAGGACGGCCTGCGCTCCGACGTCGGCCGAATAGGCCGAGCCGGTCGTCCTGTCGATGGTCTCGCGCGTGTGCCGGAAGGCCGCGCCGACGCTCAGCGAATCCGTGAGCGGGAAGGCCAGCCCCGCCGCCGCGCTCAGGGCGTGAGGGGAGAACGAGCCCAGGCCCGTCCCGTCCGGGTTGGAGAGGGTCCGCCTGTTGATCGCGCCATAGCGCAGGTAGTCGATGCTCGTCCCCCAGCCCGGGCCGGCCAGGGCCAGGTGCTCGCGCGTGACGTCCTGGAAGTGGGCGGTGTGCATGAGGGACGCCTTCACGGACTCGAGGGTCGTCAGGCCGGCCGGGTTGTAAGCCAGGACGTTCGGGTCGTCCGCGCCCGCGCCGAACGCCCCTCCCAGGGCGCCTTGGGCGGCGCCGGCGTCGAGGAAGAGCAGCTCGAAGGGCCGCGAGCCGCCGTAGCCGCGTCCCCATGCCGCGGGGACGCAGAGCAGGCAGGCGAGGAGGGCGCCGAGGAGCCTCATCGGATCACCGCCAGCTTCTCAACCCGGGTGGCGCCGTCGGGCCCGGTCACGACCAGGAAGTAGACCCCCGAGGCGACGTCGCGCCCGTCGCCCGTGCGCGCGTCCCAGCGGCGCAGGCCGCCCTGGGCCGGCCCCTGGGCGTCCCACACCAGCGAGCCGGCCACCGTGTAGACGGCCAGCTTCGCGTCGGGGGGGAGGTTGTCGAATATGATGCCCGAGGTCGGGTCCGCGGCGGACCACGGCTTGCCGTCGTCGGCGTCCGCGTTGTTGGGGCGCCACGGGACGGGATAGACCCGCACCGTGGAGAGGTCGCCGGCCGCCGGGGAGAACGCGGCGAACAGGGTGAGGTGGGGCGTCGCGCCGGAGAGGGTGCCGCCGTCGTCGGCGGAGAACGCGCTCGGGAAATCGGCGCGCCAGCGCCCCTGCGCCGTGTCGTAGAAGGCCAGCTGCATG
Source organism: Elusimicrobiota bacterium (assembly GCA_016218495.1). Lineage (GTDB taxonomy): Bacteria > Elusimicrobiota > Elusimicrobia > UBA1565 > UBA1565 > SCTT01. The sequence continues at coordinate 4,189 of JACRDU010000017.1, read as the reverse complement.
TTGTCGGCGCGGGTCTCCGTGCCGTCGACGCGGTTGTTCCGGTCGGCGTCGAGGCGTCCCAACGACAGCTGGGCGCAGCGTCCCGCGGAGAGCGCCGTCTGGCCGCTCTCCAGGGAGATGTCCCGGTAGAGCCCGGGCGACGAGAACGACGCGGTGGGGTTCGGCGGGGAGCTCGGCGCCCCGTCGACGCGCAGGACGTCCGTGTCGGCGGCCGTGCAGCCTGTGGAGAGCCGCACCGTGGTGGTGAAGGCGGCCGACGGGTCCGCGGCCTCGAGCAGCGCGGGGGCCGTCCGGTAGACGCGCAGCCGCGAGAGCACCCGCCCCGCCGACAGCCGGGTCTGGGACACGTCGGGGTCGGCCGAGCCGAGGGTGAGGGAGGTGATGGGGGGCGAGGGGTCGTCGACGCCGCCGGCGCTCCGGGCCACCGCCCTGAACTGGTAGAGGCCGGGCGCCAGCGCCGTGGCGTCCCACAGCATGGAGAACGGGGCCTGGGAAGCGGGGTTGGGATGGGCGGCCTCGGCGGCGACCAGGTCGCTCCAGGGCGCGCTGCTCGACGCGCGCATCTGGAACAGGACCCTGGAGAGGTCCGAGGCGGCGCCGGCCGCCAGGGCCGCGCTCAGCGAGAGGCGGTCGCCCCAGACGCGGGCGCCGCTGGCGGGGGAGCGGATGTAGGCGGCCAGGGCCGGCTCGCTGGAGAGCGCCACGGCGGAGGCCTGGACCGAGGTGTTCTTCTCGCTCGCCCCGCGCTCGTCGACGGCCCTGATGCCGAAGAGGTAGGTGGTGCCGGCCGTCAGCGGCGCCGTCAGGTAGCTCGTGGCCGGGGCGGCGACGCTGGCGAACGCTACGGCGTAGGCGACGGCGCCCGTGCCGCCGTCATGGAAGAGGTCGTAGCGGACGACGGTCGTGGTCGGCGACACCGTCCAGGCCAGGGCGATGCGCGCCCCCGCGCTGGAGAACGCGACGAAGCCTCCCGCCGGGACCGGCAGCAGGCCCGGGAGGAAGGTGCTGATGACGGCGTCGTAGCCCGTGGCCAGGCCGTCGCCGTTGACGGCCCGGATGCGGAACTGGGAGGTCGCGTCCGCCGTGAGGTTGACGACGGCCGTCGCCGCGCCGGTGGCCGAGGCCTGCAGGGCGAAAGAGCCGCCCGGCGTGGCCACCTCGACCTGATAGACGGTCCGGGCCGGATTCCCGTTCACCGACCAGGAGAGCGTGACGCTGTCCCGGAAGACCTGGGTGAAGGCGCTGGCCGCGGGCGGGGCGGCCAGGGTGAAGGCGGTGGCCGGAGAGGACAGCGCCCCGGTTCCCGCGCCTGCGACGGCCCGGACCCGCAGGCCGTAGGCCGTGTCGGAGGAGAGCGCGGTCTCGATGAAGGCCGGCGCGGCCCGGGTCGCGACGACCACCCCGTCCGAGGCCCGGAGCAGCTCGAAGAATTCGACGGCGGGGCCGGCCGTGTTGGTCCATGTCCATGAGAGCGAGGAGACCCCCAGCGCCGAGACGGCGAGGCCCGAGATGCCGCCCGGGAGGGTCTGGGTCGACGCCTCGACGAACGGGGACGGCAGCCCCGACGCGTTGAAGGCCCGCACGCGCCAGAAGTGGGTGCTGCCCGCCGCCAGCGAGGCCAGCGTCGTCGCCGAGGCCGAGAGTCCCGCCGCCAGCGGGACGGGCGTGGAGACGGCGACCGGGAAGCCGACCGTCGACAGCGATACCTCGTAGAGCGTCCCGAGCGGGTTCCCGTTCGTGGGCCAGGACAGGGAGACGGCGCCCGTGCCCAGGGAGACGGCGAGGACGGGCTCGGGGGCCCCGGCCAGGGTATAGACGGTGGAAGGCGCCGACAGGGCTCCGGCCCCGGCCAGGTCGTAAGGGAGGACCTGTATCCCGTAGGGCCCGTTCGTCGAGAGCCCGACGAGGGTGAACGACGTCGCCGCCGTGTCGGCGAGCGGCGCGGCCGAGGCGGCGGACTGGACCAGGTATCGCGCCGCGGGGCCGCTGGTGTTCCAGGTCCACGTGATCGACGAGGTCCCGAGCGCCGCGCCCGCCAGGCCGGTCAGCGGCGAGACCAGGGTCGGGGTGGCGACGGAGGCGGAGAACCCGGAGGGGAGGGCGTTGCCGTTGAGGGCGCGGACCCTGAAGGCGTAGGTCGTCCCGGGCGAAAGGTCGAGCAGGTCGGTGGTCGTGGCGGTGAGCCCGGCGGCGAACGCCACGGGGGTGGAGAAATGGGTCTGGAACCCGTCCGTCGAATAGGAGACTTCATAGGGCGTGTTAGGAGGGTTGGACGCCGCGCCCCAGCTCAGCGTCACGCTGGTGAGCTGCACGGCGCCCACGGACGGGGCGGCGGGGGCGTTGGCCAACGTGAACACGTTGAGCTCGTTGGAATAGGCCGACAGGATGCCGTCGGGGGAGTTCCGCGCACGGACCCGCACGAAATAGGCCACGTTGGGCAGGAGGCCTCCCGCCGTCGCGGACTGGGTCCCGCCGGTGCCGGCCGCCGACGCTGTGGCCGAGGAGATGCCCAGGTTGGTGGCCGAAGGCAGGGTCCCGGTGGAGAGCACGAAGTCCGTCTCATCGTCGGAGTTGTCCGTCCATGCGGCGTTTATCTCGCGCGTCGAGACCGCCACCAGGGAGGTCAGGGTGGGAGCTGCCGGCAAGGAGTTCACCGTGATGGCGACGGTGGAGAGGTGGGCCGGGATCAGGGTCGTCGAGGTGATGAGGACGGCGCGGTACTGCAGGAAGCGGTCGTTCGACCCGTCGCGATGGAGGGGGTTCACGGCCTGGCCGCTGTTGGGGTCCGTGTAGGAGTCGGTCGAGGCCGTGGGGCCCAGCCAGGCGGACCAGGTCCCCGGGTTCCCCGAGCCGTCGTTGGGCGCCGTGCGCAGCTGGAGCTGCGAGGTGGTGCCGGGCTGGAAGACGCCGCTCCAGGCGACGCTCCGCACGAGGTTCCCGTCCCGCCCGGTGTCGAACGCGCTCGACACCAGCGTCGCGCTGGGGGCGGTCTGGGTGAATGCGACGGTGAGGTCGGAGAGCACCGCCGAGGTGGCGGCGTTCACGGTGGTGAACGTGGCGGAGAACTGGACATAGCGGCTGGTGCCCAGCGGGGCCAGGGTCCCTCCGTTGGCGACCGCCGAGAAGGCGCCGGCGTTCGACCAGGTCGGGCCGGGGGCGGGCGCGTTGCCCGCGCGCACGGAGATCCCCAGCGCGGTGGAGGTGTCGGCCTGGACCGCGGGGTTCCAGGAGGCGTTCCCGAGCAGCGAGAGGTTCCCCGTGTCGAACACCGGGGAGCGGTAGGTCCCCGAGGCGACCTGGACGTGCACGAGGAGCCCGTTGAACCCCGAGGCGGTCGCCGTGCCCCCGGCGATGAACGGCCTCAGGGTGACCGGGTCCGCCGCCGCGGCCGCCCGGCTGCGGGCGGAGGGGAGGGAGGCCGCCAGGAGCGCCGTGGTCCGGGCCGAGGGGTCGAACTCGACGACCTGGGACTTCGGCCCCCCGGAATCCGCCCCGCCGTAGAGGAGCAGGCGCCCCGTGAACGGATGGCGCACGGCGGCGGCGGCGGCCAGCGGGGAGGGCAGGGGGGACAGCAGGGTGGTGGAGCTCCCCGCGGGGTGGAAGGCCAGCACGTCGGTGAGCCAGGTTCCGGTGGCGTCCCCGCCGAAGAGGACGATGTCGCCGCTGGAAGGCTCGAAGACGGCGGCCATGTCGACGCGGCCCGACGGCAGGGTGGTGGAGACCGTCGCAACGGCTTCGGTGGCCGGGTCGAAAGACACGACCTGCTCGAGGTGGGCGCCGGAGCCGAACTGCCGCCCGCCGAAGACGTAGATCCGGGCCGTGGCCGGGTCGTAGGCGGCGGCCGTCATCGCGCGGGCGGTCGGGAGGTTGCCGACGGCCGGCTGGACCGAATGCCCGACCGGGTCGTAGGAGATGATCTGGGCCAGCTCGTTGGTCCCGGGGGCCCCCGGGCCGAAGCCCCCGAACACGAATATCTTGCCGCTGACCGGGTCGTAGGCGGCCGAAGTGCCGGCCCGCGCCGTCGGGAGGGAGTCGCCGGCGGGGACCAGGGTCCCCGCGGCGGGGTCGTATTCCATCACGTCGCTGGTGAGCAGCCCCGCGTCTCGGCGGCCGCCGAAGAAATAGATGCGCTTGGTCCCCGGGTGGTAGACGGCCGACATCATGTCGCGGGGCTGGGGGCGGGTGGGCG